>JANXPS010000083.1 GCA_025357175.1 Deltaproteobacteria bacterium
AAACTGCCCCGTCTGCCAAGGTGAATCGGAGCGACTCCCCTATCCGCTCTTCGACGACCGGTACGGCTACCCCGGCAGCTATTTCGCGGGGCAGTGCTCGAATTGCGGGCACATCCACCTGCTCGCCGGTTTTTCGAAAGAGGCACTGACCGAGTTGTACACCCGTTACTACCCTCGCTCCACTTACGATGTCGCTTCCCACAAACCGCACATCGAGGCGCACGGGTTTCGCAACTGGCTGAGCGGAGGGAATTGTCACGCATTTCGCTGGGTCCCGAAGAAGGTCCGCGTTCTCGACATCGGATGCGGATTCGGCGAAGCGCTAGGATATCACCGGTCGAGAGGATGCGACGTCTACGGGGTCGAAGCGGACGAGAACATCCGGCGGGTTGCTGATCGTTTCGGATACAACGTGCACGTCGGATTGTTCGATCCGGAACTGTACGAGGAAGATTTTTTCGACTATGTCACGATGGACCAGGTCATCGAGCACGTGCAGGATCCGGTCGCGACGCTGAAGGGAATCAAGCGGATTCTAAAACCCGGGGGGACCGCGATCCTGACCACCCCGAACGCCGGCGGTTGGGGCCGAAGGATCTGCGGGCGAAAGTGGATCAACTGGCACGTCCCGTACCACATCCAGTTCTTCTCCCGGAACTCGATGGCGGTTGCGGCGGAAAAAGCCGGACTGTGCCTGGAGAAATCGTTTCAGGTCACGCCTGTGCTCTGGATCTACTTCCAGTGCGCCCACACGCTGACGTATCCGACGCCGGGGAAGCCATCGGTGCTCTGGATGCCGGATCCGAAGACAACGCTGGGGGAGCGACTGGGTCTCAAGCTGCCGTTGATTCCCCACTTTTCGGGGATCAACCACATCGCGACGCGCCTTCTCGATGTGATCGGAATCGGGGACGACAGTCTCTACTTCCTGAAAAAGAGCTGACCCCTACCTCCCGCGCAACAACCCCAGCAGGTTCCGCCAAGCCGACGCCCTGAACGGCGCCGTGAGGTAGAGCCGCAGGAACGCCCAGGAAACGCCCGACCACGCCGAACCGCCATGCATCCGCGCGGCCCGGACCGCGTCCGCCCAGAAACGATGGACCATCAGCGAACCGCTTTTCGATGCTTCGTGAATCCGGAAAGCCGCCAGCGTTTCGTCGACAAACCCGATCCGGAATTCCCTGCTGATCCTCAGCCAGTATTCGTAATCCATCGTGTAGTGGAATGACTCGTCGAACGGGCCGACCTTCTCGAATACCTCACGAGTCCAGAAGGCGGCCGGCTGGGGGATGATCCCGGAATTCTTCCTCAGCAGCGTCTCGAAGGTGGGGTACTTCCGCTCCTCCATCGACAGGTTCTTCATGTGGTCGGAATCGATGTAGTCGTGGGAGATTTTCCCGTCCGCCTGCAGGATGGCGCACCGTCCGAACAGCGCCTTGCAGTCGGGATTGCGCCCGAAATGCTCGACCACTTTCCGGATCGTGTCGGGATAGTACAGGTCGTCCGCGTTCAGGTAGGCGAGGATCTCGCCCCCGGTCATCCGCATTCCCTTGTTGATGGCGTCCGTCTGGCCGCGATCCTTCTCGCTGATCCAGCGGAGGTTGTACTTGCCCTCGTATCGCTTCAGGATCTCGACCGTGCCGTCGGTCGACCCGCCGTCCATCACGATGTGCTCGATCGGCGAGTACGTCTGCGCGGCGATGCAGTCGAGCATCTCGGGCAGGTAGGCCGCCGTGTTGAAGGACGGCGTCACGATGGAGACGAGTGGATTCCGGTCAGCCGCGGGCATGCGTTCTCTCCATTCGTCGATGCTCGATCGATTCATCCATGGGCGGCAGGCAGATGCTGACGAGGGGGGCGGCCGTCATAGTCAGCGGGAACGCTCGCGCAGGACCTTGAGCGCTTTTTCAAGGATGATCCGGTCGGAGACGTCTTTCTCGCGCATCGCCTGCTTGGTCAGCAACAACCCTTCGAGATTGATGGTCCGGACCGGGATGCCGTCGAGGTCGACCGTCTCGGAAAAACGCATCAGCGATTCGTACGTCTCGCCGCAGGCACTCAACATGACATCCACGACGAACGCGTCGGAGACCCGGATGTTCTCCCCTTCCTCGAACCAGGCAAGGTCGATCTCTTTTGCTGCCTGGTCGGGAAGCACCATAAGCGCATCGACGATACGCTTCCCCGCCTCCCGGTTTGCCGGGACCAGCACATCGATATCGGTCGTTGCCCGGTGGTACCCGTGCGCAAAGAGCGCATACCCCCCGATCAGGAGATAGTCGGCGCCCTGCGCGTTGAGCGACCGGATCAGGGTTTTCAGGTCGCCGAGGGTGGCGGCCCTGCTGAATTCTTCGGTCATGAGCGTTTGATGGCGACCGTTGCCATTCCCTCGGCAAGGCAATCCTGCCAGTGGCGATTGGCCTCATCATGGCTTTTGAAATGGTAAACGCCCTTCGGGATGAAGGTCGAATCGCCGGTGGGAAGTTTGTGGATCTCGTCGTTGAACCGGGCCCCCTCGACCAGGAGGGCGGCTGAAGCCGAGAACGTGATGGGCCGCTCGCTGCGATGTCCTACGGTGCGCATGGGAGACAGTATAACGCAGGAGTCACTCTTCGACCGTCAGTGAAAACGCCGCCCGTCGGGATGACGGCAACCGCTTGTCCCATGCATGCCTGGCTGCTTCCGTGAGCGTCCGCCTGCACCCATCAGGCAAAGCCCCCAGTTCCGGTTCCCCGAACCAGCAGAGGATGCGGAGGCATTCGGCGGGCGAGAACGATTTTCCGAACAAAGTGATCGCGTCGGACAGCCCCTGCAGAAGATTGCCCCCGTTGGCCACGATTTCGGCGACGTCCAGATAATCCTTGGGCTCGACCCGGTCGAAGAGCGCCTTCAGCTTGGTGGCCAACCGGGGCGGGCGTGGCGCAAGGCATCGGCCAATGCCGGTCGCCCGAACGTTTCCGATACCGCCCGGATATCCTCGAGTGTCCCGACATCCATGACCTGCGCGAGGACCCTTCCGGCGTCCTTGACGGACTCGACGGGCGATTGCCACCAGTCGAAGGGGGAAAGTTCAGTTTCCGATCGTTTCCATGTCGTCGAGATGCGACGGGAAGGAGGGCCACCGAATCGTGCGGGCGCTCATTTCGGCGATCCGTGCGGGGGAGGCGGCCAGGGCGTCGAGGATCACGGACAGTTCGGACGCGTTTCCGGGAGTGAAGAGCAGGCCGTTTTCGCCGTCTGCAAGGTACTCGGGGATGGCACCGATGCGGCTCGCGACAACCGGGATGCCGGCGTTGAGAAATTCGATGCCCACCAGGCCGAACGTCTCCTCGGTGAGGGACGGAAAGATGCCGACGTCGATTCCGTCGAGGACGTCGTTGAGCGCAGCGGCGGCGTAGGACCCCGCGAAGTTCGCCCGGACCGCGGGATATTTCCGGAGCAGCGTGTCGCGATAGGCGGGATCGCAGGGGCCGTGCAGCCGCAGTTCGACGGCGGCGGCGTTTTTCATCAGACTGATCGCGTCGAAGATCGTCTCGACCCCCTTGGTGGGAAGGCACATCCCGAGGAAGCCAAGGCGGATCGGACGCCCCGTCGGCGTCTTGCGCTTCCTGCGGACGATGGCATCGATGTGCGGCTGCGTCGGGTGCAGCACGCGGAAGTTGGACGTGTCGGCGCCATGCAGCGCAAACAGCTCCATCACCCGCCGGGAGACCGGCAGGACGGCGCGGGCGCCCGCCAGCGCCTCGTGGAACGCCTTTCGGCGGAGCACGAACCCCTCGGCGTCTCCCGTGCGGGGAACGATATCGCTTCCGGCCGGTCCGGACGGCGCAGCGGGGCTCGCCCCGTGCCGGAGCAGCGACTTGACGAGCGCGGCCGCACCCCCCAGCATCGCGGGCAGGCATCCGTTGAACAAGGAGTGGGCGAAAAGGGAGCCGCGGAACAGGAGGGAATCGCCGGGCGCTTCCGCGCAGCAGCGGATGCAGTCGACGCCGTTGCGATAGTCGGTGCAGACCGTCCGGTCGTGCTTGAACAGGAGGCAGGTGGCGCAGACCGTGCCGTAATCGTGCAGCGAGCAGAAGTAGGGCACTTCCTCTTCCCGCGCCACGCGCGCCAGCGACGCCGGCATCGTCATGAATTCGTGGAAGTGGACCAGGCCCGGCCTGAAGTCGCGGAGCGCCTTCCGGAAGGCATCCTCGACGTGAAGGCACACGATCTCCTGGCGGGGCGACTTCGTCCCGAGCCCCCACGTCGGCAGGATCGGGCTGTTTTGAAGCTCGTACTCGTGGATCGCGCCCCGTGTCCAGTTGCGCACCACGGGCCGGGAGCCTGGCAGGCCGTAACGCCCGGTGCAGAAATGCGCGACCGCGTGCCCCCGGGCCGCCATCCCGTGCATCAACGCTTCGGCGCAATGGACCGATCCGCCGCCGCGAAACGGCGTGAAGCCCCAACCGGCATACAAGATGCGGAAAGCCGTCATGTCACGATTTCACGAAGCGGGAACCGGCCACGGCCTGCAGGAACTCAAGGTATTGCCCCGCCATCCGGTCGCGGGTGAAGTGCGGCAGCCTACTCCTCGCGGCGCCTTCCAGGCGTTCCCGCACCGCCGGGTCCGACAGCACCGCCACGATCCCGCGCCCGATCGAAAGCGGATCGCCCGGATCGACGTAGAGCGCGGCGTCGCCGTTGACCTCGCGCAGGACGGGGATATCGGCACAGACGACGGGCGCCCCCATCGCCATGGCTTCGAGAGGCGGGATGCCGAACCCCTCCGCAAGCGACGGGAACACGAACGCGCGGGCGTTGGCCATCAGCGCCTTGACCTGCTCGTCGGCCGGGCTCGCAACCTCGACCAGTTCGTCGCCAAGCCCGAGTTCGGCACGCAGCCGATCGACGTCGTCTTCCCACAGCCGCTTTCCGGCGATCACCAGCTTGAGCCCGGGAAACGCCTTGCGTGCCTCGATCCAGCCGCGGATGAGCCCCGCGTGGTTCTTGTGCCCGACGCGAATGCCGACGTGGAACAAGTAGTCGCCGGCGATGGGAGGCTCGACCCGATACGATTCGGGACGGAGCGCGTGAAACTCGTTCCCGATGGCGGGATGGATCACCGCAGTCGGGCACGGAACGTGGCCGAAGACGCGCCCGACCTCGTGCCGCGTGGTTTCGGATATGCAGACGAGCCCCGCGGCGCGCGAGAGCGCCCGGCGCGTCAGGAAGCGGAAGAGCCATTTCTTGACCGGGTGCCAGCTCGAGGCCGGCGTCATCATGATGATGTCGTTAACGGTGAAAACGACCTTGCCGCGCGGGAACAGCGGGACGTTCATGTTGGGGTAGAGGAAGACGTCGGCACGCGGGGAAAAGCGGTCGATCAGCCGCTGCTTCAACAGAAAATCGCCGGGCGAGAATGGCTCGAACGGGGCATACGCGACGGAAACCTTGGGGTGGCTGGCGTAGTCGCTTTCGAACGCCGGGCGTCGGGACTCGGGGATCACCACCTGGACGGCCTCGACGGCATCGGATGCAAGCAGCCCCGCCAGCGCGTTCTCGAACACCCGCCCGATGCCGGTCCGCCTGAAATCCATTCCGTCGATGTAAACGATCAGTCGCTCGCGCACGAGGTCATGATAGCATTTCACCCATGACACCGTCATCGGGCCGCCGTGCAATCATCGCCGGGATCGCCGGACAGGACGGCTCCTACCTGGCCGAACTGCTGGTCAGCAAGGGGTACCGGGTCCTCGGCTTTCTAAAGAAGAACGAGGGCACCGAAAACCTCGCCCGAATCCTTGGCGACGTCGTCCTCGAGGAAACCGAACTGGTCCGGAAGGAGGACATCCTCCGCTGGACCCGCCTCTTCGGCCCGGACGAGGTCTACAACTTCGCGGGGATGTCGTTCATCCCCGCCTGCTGGGACGACCCCTACCGCGCCCTCGAGGCCAACACGTTGCTCGTGGCCGCCCTGCTCGATGCCCTCCGGGCCGACTGCCCCGGTGCCCGCTATTACCAGGCATCCTCATCCGAGATCTACGGCGACCCGCCTTCCTCGCCCCAGGACGAGAACACCCCGCACAACCCCATGACGCCCTACGGGGTCAGCAAGCTTGCCGCGCACCTGCTCACGGGACTCTACCGGAAACGGCACGGCATGTTCGCCGTCAGCGGGATTCTCTACAACCACGAATCGCCTAGGAGGCAGGCCCACTTCGTGACGCAGAAGATCGCGCGCGCCGCGGCCGAGTTTTCGCTGGGACGAACCGACAAGCTGCGGTTGGGCAACCTGGACGCCCGCCGCGACTGGGGCTTTGCCGGCGACTTCGTGCAGGGCATCTGGATGATGCTCCAGCAGGAGACCCCCGCCGACTACGTGCTGGCGACCGGCGTCACACACTCGATCCGCGACTTCCTGGCGGCGGCGTTCGACCGCGTGATGCTGCGCTGGGAGGATTGCGTCGAAACCGACCCGGCGCTGGTCCGCCCGGTCGAGGTCGGGCTGCTGGTGGGCGACGCGACGCGCGCCCGCGAGAAGCTGGGATGGGCTCCGAAGGTCGGGTTCGAGCAACTGGCCGGGATGATGGTCGAGGCGCAGGTCGAGAAGGCCAGGAGTGCGGCGGGATAACCCGACCGGTCACTCCTTCATCGCCGCTTCGGCGGCACTCATCCGGAAGCGGCGGATCAACGCCCGGAACTGGGCGTCGGTAATCTTCCGGGTCGACGACAAGCGGCTGCGATCCCGCAGGATCCGGGGCGCCCCCGCGATTGCCGCAAACTCGGCCCTGATTGTCGTGGCGAACAGTTTCCAGACGGAAAATTCCCCCGCCATCTGCCCCGCAGCCCCCCTGCCCGAAAGCGCTGCCCTCAGGTGCATGAAATAACGCCAGGCGGTCGTGAACGGCGACAGCGCGATTTCACGAAGTGGAAAGTTCTTGAGCAGCACCCAGAAGCGGTTGCGCTCGACCAGGAACGCCTTGCGTGGAGAGAAGCTGCCGGTCGTCGCCGAATACTTGTGGTAAACCCTGGCCGCCGGCACGTACCAGCATTCCCAGCCGGCCAATCGCCCCCGCAATCCCAGGTCGACGTCTTCCGCATAAGCGAAAAAGCTTTCGTCGAGAAGCCCCACTTCGTCGAGCAGTTCCCGCTTGTAGACGCCTGCGCAGCCGCTCGGCCACGCGGCCTCGACCTCGACATCGAAACGGCCGTCGTCTTTCTCGAGCCGGTTGTGGCCGCGGGCCAGTCCGTCGGGATAGATGATGTGCCCGGTGTTGTCGATCTCGTCGCGCCGGTAGTAGTTGAGGATCTTCGGGGTGAACATCCCGGCATCCGGGTGGCGGGCGATCGATGCGGCGATCTCGGCCAGCCAGCCGGGGTCGGCGGCGGTGTCGTTGTTGAGCAGCACGATCCACCGGCCGGTCGCCTGCCGGATGCCGACGTTGTTGCCTTCGGCGTAGCCCCGGTTCGTGGCCAGGACGACCGCGCGAACCGTGTCGGAGGCTTGCGACTCCAGCCATTCGGCAGAACCATCGGTGGAACCGTTGTCGACAATGATGACTTCGAAATCGCGAAATGCCTGCCCCCGCAGCGAGGACAGGCATTCGTCGAGAAGGTCGCGGCCGTTCCAGTTTAGGATGACGACCGAAAAGAAGGGGGCGTTCACCGTCGATCTCAGCGAAACTGTCCGCCCCCCTGAAGCTGGAGGATGCGCGCCTCGAGGAAGGCGCGTTGATCGCCGGAAGTCGCTTCGACCCCTTTTCGAAGTGCGTCGATCGCGGCGGCCCTGTTCCCGGTGATCTCGTGCATGTTGGCGATCGTCATGTAGGCCGACACGGGGCCGATCCCCAGGAACATGTAATGGTACGCCTCCTGGATGATCTGCCGGGCGATCGTGGCCTGTTTCGGCAGGGAGTATCTCTGGATGATTTCCATGTTTTCGGGCACGTTGCGCATGAAGACGACGAAAAGGCCGTCGGCGAAGACCAGCGACCAGTCGGGACTGTTGGTCAGCGCCGATACGAGCGGCAGGATCATGCCGGACGAATCCATCGACTTGAGGACGACGTAGGTGATGCCGTACTGGTCAAACATCTTTTCGAAGCCGGGCATGGCGCCGGTGGCCGTCTGGTGCTCCATGAAGACTTTCGAGTTGTAGGTCCGGCCGTCGATGAAGGTGAGCTTTTCGGGATAGAGCTGCCAGTCGAGAAAGCCGCCGATGTCGAAGAAATTGAACATGTTGCCCTTGATCGGCACCGAGCGCAGGAACTCGGTCGCCTTGAATGAAAACTTGTGCTCGGTGACGCCGACGCCGTATTCGAGCTGGGAAAAGGAGAACGACAGGGTAACCACGCCGAACGTGACCAGCGCCAGCACCAACGCAGCCGCGAGGGCATTGCGGCCCGGGGATCCGGGGGATGCTGAAGGAGGCTTGCTCTCCTCCCTGGCAGCCTGCTTTGCCGCGGATCTGGTTTTAAGCGGAGACGCCGGGGCGAACCACCGGCCCGCCGCCTCGAGAAAGCCGGTGATCTGGATCGAGGCGCCCGGCGACAGGAACAATCCCATCATCGAGACGGCGCGGGCGGAGTCCCACGACCCCTTGAACGCGATCGCGAACAGCGCGAGGTCGAGCAGGTAGACTCTGCGTCCGAAAAGTCCCAGGAAGACGGTTGCGGCGGCGAACCAGGCAGCCGCCTGGTAGTAGACGAAAAAACCGGTCTCGCGAACGGGCGTCAGTTCGGATATGGCCATCAGGACGTTGCTCCCGCCACTCGGGGTTCCGGAGCCGCGTGCGATGAGGGTGAGAGGCAGCAGCAGCACGTCCCACCCGTGCGGGTTTAAGCCGCATAGCACGAACGCCGCCAGGAGCATCAGACCGGGCACCAGCAGTTTTTCTTTTGCGAAGCGGACATTGAGCTCGCCCTTGAACAGGGCATGGAGGAAACGCTCACCGGAAAAAGCGACGGCCAGGATGAACGCTATGAGGTAGGTCGGGTGCATGTTGGCCCATACGAGCACCATGACGGGAAACGCATAGATCAGTTTTTTTCGTACACCGAAGTAGTACTCGCTGAACATGTAAATGGTGGCCGCTATGAACAGATAGGTGAAAATCTCGGGGCGGGGCTGGATTCTAATGCGGAGAAAACCGGAAAAAGCGAAAATGGCCGCGACGGCGACGAGCGGATTTGCGCCCCGCAACAACGTTGCCCTGTGCAGCATCAGGAAGATGCCGAAGACGACCGCCCAGATCATGAAGGAAACGCCGTAATGTCCGCCCACGGAATAAACGATCCAAAGCAGCGCTTCGAAGCCCCACTCTCCGTTGGGAACGTCCATCCCCACGGAGGGATAGTTCAGGAACTCCTTGTCGGGGATGCTGTGGGTCTGGACGATCTGCCGCCCCAGCGCCAGGTGGGTGCCGTAGTCGCTGGTGAAAGTCTTGGTCAGCATCGGCACCGTGGCGAGCAGCAACAGCGCCAGCGCCAGCAGGCGCTGCCGCTGATCGGAGAACAGATCCTTGAACGTCGTCATGATTTCCTCAGTGCCCCGCCGGAGCCGATGCATTTTTCCATTCGGAAAGCGTCTTTTCGGTGTCCATGTCGGGATGGCACTTCTTGCAGGCGTCTTCCATCGTCATCGGCCCGTTGCTCTTGGGGCGCGAGAAGTGGAACTCGTGCCTGTACCCCTGCTTGCGGAAGTACTTGTCGGTTTTATCCTTGAGATCGTGGCATTCGGAGCATTCGAGCTCGGGGCCCGAGAAATCGAACTTGTGGTCGTGGATGCTGTAACGCTTGCCATCCTTGGTGGAGGACGCGGGATGGCAGTCGATGCAACCGGCCTCGGCCAAATCGTGGCGAGAGTGCAGTTTGGATATCTTGAGGATTTTCTGGTGGCACGTCCCGCAGTATTCGTCCCGGCTCAGGTAGCGCTCGACCTTGGCGGGACCGCTCGCGCCCCGGTCGAAGCCGCACACGTCGCAGGCACGCACCGTCGAGTAGAACTTGGACTGCCAGAACATGAACATGCGATGCCGTTCGAGATAGTCCATCGTACCCCAGTACCACCGGTTGGACTTCGGCTTGGGGGCGAAGAAGTTGGTATAGAAATCGTCGATGTTGTCGCCCGGCCTGAAATTGGCCGGAAAAGGAAACTGGCCGCCCACCTTGGTGTCCTTGCCGTCGGTGTGGCACTGTTCGCAGATCATGTCGGCGCGTTCCTTGGGAAGCTTTGCCGGGTTGACGATGTCGGCCGCCGATTGACTCTTGATGTGTTTTTCACCGGGCCCGTGGCACGATTCGCAGCCGATGGAGGGCTCGGCGAAAGTCTTGTTGTCGGGATCGAAACCGGTGGTGTGGCAACCGTCGCACCAGATGGTGTAGGGCTTCTCTTTCCAGTTGAACATCGAGTAGGGTTCCCAGTCGTCGCCGACCAGGTTCCAGACCTTGGGGAGCACGAAGTAGTCGTTGTCGATGTGGGTCAGGTATTTCTGGACCCAGTGGCTGCCGATCGACCAGTTGATGTCCTTCCGCTTGAACGGGACGCGGGAAAAGTCGAGGGCGGCGACCGCCTTCCGGTTTTTCTTGGCGTCGCGGAGCATGTTGGCGTGAGGCGTCAGGATCCACTGGTTGTATATCTCGTCGTGGCACTCTTCGCACCGCTCGGAGGTGACGAATCCCTTGGCGCCGGGGCCTCCGAAGGCGATGGCGTCGGACATGCCGAACAAGCCGGAACCGAGGCCGGCAAAAAGAAGGCATAGCGAAACGATGAGGAATGACTGCCGCGGCGTGCGATTCATGGAAACCTCTATTTGATGAAACTGCGGATGAGGTCTGGAACCTTCTCGGAGGGGGAGTAGCCCCCCTTCTTGTAGAGCAGGACGCCCTTGGCGCTGATCACCGCCATGGAAGGCGTGTAGTTGAAGCCGAAAACACGGGGAAGGGAAAAGCGGGGGTCGATCAGGTATCTGACCCGAAAGTTGTTGGCCTTTTGAAAGGGGGCAACGGTCTGGGCGCCCCGGAGGTCGACGGCGATGCACCAGGCATCGATCTTGCCCTGGCTTTTGCCGATCAGATCGTTGATTTCCTTGAGTTCTTCGAAGCAGGCGCTGCATGCGGTGGTCATGAAAAACAGGAGGGTGATGGACCCTTTTCCGCGAATCTGTTTCTCGTAGGATACCTGGGCTCCGTCAAGGCCGGGCAACGAAAACTCGGGGATGTGCTGACCGACCTCGAGCGCCTTGGCCGCAGGCGCAGGAGCGGGTGCGGGTGCGGGCGCCGGAGCGGCCTGAGCGCCACCGACCGCCAGCAGGAGCGCCAGCGCCGACAACAGCGATGCAATCGTGCCGCGGGAAGCCATCATTTTTTATTCATTTCTTTTACGAGATCTTCAAGGACGAACGGCAGTTCCTCTTCGCCGGGAGGATAATCGCCGACGTGGGAATAGCGGATGATGCCCTTGTGGTCGATGACGACCTTGAGCGGGATCGGACCCGACAGGCCGTAGACCTTGGTTGCCACGGCCAGATCCTGGTCGATCAAAACCGGGTAATTAAGCTTTTTATCCTTCATGATCTTCTTGACGTCGTCGATCGTTCCCGATTGCAGGACGATGGAAAGCAGGACAAACCCCTTGTCTTTCCAGGCGTTGTTCAACCGGACGAGACTGGGCATCTCTTTTTTGCAGATATCGCACCAGGTGGCCCAGAACTCGAGCATGACGATCTTTTTTTCCTTCGCCGCCGGACCGAAATAGTCGGAAAGCGAAACTATGTGTCCCTTGGGATCGGCCAGATCCTTGAGATGGAAATCGGGCGCCTTGTCTCCGATCTTGAGCTTCATCGCCGGATCACCCGCAGCGAATGCGGCCCCCGCCGCAAAGAAAAGCGATGATACGGCAAGCATCGATAGAACTTTAACTATTGAACCACGCATTGCCCTGCCCCCTAGTTCTCTTGATTAGTGATCCAAAACAATCGGCTTTTTCCAGGACTGGTACGTTTCCAGGGCCCACCTGTCGCCTCTCCCGGAATGGCAATTTTGACAACGGTTGTTGATCTCCTTGTCCCAGCAGTTCTGGCTGTGGACAAGGAAGAAACTGTAGGAGTGGACGTCGTTCGGCTTGGGTTCGTTCGTCGTGTCCTGCGATTTTTCGATATGGCAATCGGCGCAGTTCACCGAACCCGCCTTGTGGTGCGTGTGCTGCGGAACCCGGTCTTCGAACTCGTGACAGCTCAGGCAGATCTTGTTGGGATCGTCTTTCGTCGATTTGGGCTTCGCATCCTGGTGGATGCCGCAGACTTCGCAACGCGACCTCGCCTGTGCCTCGCGGTCTTCGCGCCATTTGCTCCAAAGCCGGTGTATCGCCTGGTAGTTGCTTTCGCCCTCTTTTTTATCGATCGGGACGAGATATTCGCCCAGGTTCTCGCCCGGCTTGAAACCGATCGGAAAAAAATATTC
>JANXPS010000090.1 GCA_025357175.1 Deltaproteobacteria bacterium
CGACGAGCCGAGCGCCGCGGGACAGCGTGTTCTGAGTGGACTTGTCCAGGTCGGAGCCGAACTGCGCAAACGCGGCCAGTTCGCGGTAGGACGCGAGGTCGAGCCGCAGGGAGCCGGCGACCTGCTTCATCGCCTTGATCTGGGCGTTGCCGCCGACGCGCGAGACCGAGAGGCCGACGTTGACCGCCGGGCGAACGCCCGAGTAGAAAAGGTCGGCTTCGAGGTAGATCTGGCCGTCGGTGATCGAGATGACGTTGGTCGGGATGTAGGCGGACACGTCGCCGGCCTGCGTCTCGATGATTGGCAGCGCGGTCAGCGACCCGCCTCCCTGCTCGTCGGACAGCTTGGCCGCGCGTTCCAGCAGGCGCGAGTGGAGGTAGAAGACGTCTCCGGGAAACGCTTCGCGGCCCGGCGGGCGGCGGAGCAGCAGCGAAAGCTGCCGGTAGGCGACGGCGTGCTTGGAAAGATCGTCGTATACGCAGAGGGCGTGGCGGCCGCTGTCGCGGAAGAACTCGCCCAGCGTGGCGCCGGTGTAGGGCGCGAGGAACTGGAGCGGCGCCGACTCGGAGGCGGTGGCGGAGACGATGATGGTGTATTCCATCGCGCCGTACTGCCGGAGCTTCTCGACGACCTGCGCGACGGTGGAACGCTTCTGGCCGATCGCCACGTAGACGCAGATGACGCCGTTGCCCTTCTGGTTGATGATCGTGTCGAGCGCGACGGCGGTCTTGCCGGTCTGGCGGTCGCCGATGATGAGCTCGCGCTGGCCGCGGCCGATCGGGATCATGCCGTCGATGGCCTTCAAGCCCGTCTGCATCGGCTCCTTGACCGGCTGCCGCTGGACGATACCGGGCGCCTTGATCTCGACGCGGCGGGTGTCCTTGGAAACGATCGGGCCCTTGCCGTCGATCGGCTGGCCGAGCGCGTTGACGACGCGGCCTACGAGGGCCTCGCCGCAGGGCACTTCGACGATGCGGCCGGTCCGGCGGACCGTGTCACCCTCTTTGATGTGGTGGTCTTCGCCCAGGAGGGCGACGCCCACGTTGTCCTCTTCGAGGTTCAGCACCATGCCGCTGACGCCGTGGGGGAACTCGAGCAGCTCCCCGGCCATTGCCTTTTCGAGGCCGTGGACACGCGCGATGCCGTCGCCCACCGAGAGCACGACGCCCGTTTCGGCAACGTCGATGCGCTTCTCGTACCCCTTGATCTGGCTCTTGAGAATTTCCGTAATTTCTTCGGCGCGGATGCTCATGGCGCTGGAATCACCCCTTTTGTAGATTTTCCCGTATCTGGAGGATCTGCGTGCGGACACTGCCGTCGTAAACGGTGGAACCCACCTTCACGATCATGCCCCCCAGCACCGCAGGGTCGACCTTTTCTTCGAGTTCTATCTTCTTGCCGGTCTTGGCTGCGACCGCTGCGGAGAGCTGGTCGCGCTGGGCGGGCGACAGGGCGGAGGAGGAAGTCACCTCGACGCGTTCGACACCCTCGAGTTCCTCGATCATCCGGCGCAGTTCGACGATGATCTGGGGAAGAACTTCGAGGCGCTTCTTGTCGACGAGCAGCAGCAGGAAGTTTTTGGTCGTGGCCAGGAAGCCCAGCTTCGTCACGGCTGCATCCAGCCACTCGCCCTTGTCGCGCCGGTTTGCTTCGGCCGCGAAAAGCATCTCGTGAAGCGCGGGCGTTCCGGAAATCATCCCGGAAAACCCTTCGACCTCGTCGAGAATGCGTCGAAGCTGTTTTTCTTCCTGCCCGATGTCGAGCAGCGCGCGGGCGTAACGCCTTGCCAGGCTTCCACCGATCACCGGACGATCTCCCGTAGCTTCTCAATGTTCTCCAGCACCAGTCGTTCCTGGTCCTGGGATGTCATGGATTTCCTGACGATCTCTTCGGCCGCGCGGGTGGCTTCGAGGGCGGCGACCTGCCGCAGCTCTTCGCGCGCCTTCATCACTTCCTGGGCGGCGGTCTGCTCGGCCTGCGCCAGGATGCGGGCGGATTCGGCCGCGCCCGCCTCGCGAATTTTCTTTGCTTCGTCGACGGCCTCGGCGTCCATCTTCTGGTCGATCGCCTGGATCTCGGCGGGCAGCGCGGCGACCTTCGCCTCGATGTCTGCGAGCTTGCGCGCCGCCTCGGTGCGCGCCGCGGCCGCCTCGTCGATCGCCTTCCTGAGCAGCTCGGTGCGTTCCTTTAGGAACGAGGAAAGCGGCTTGCGCAGGAAGTAGACGAGAACGACGGCCAGGATCGTGAAGTTGACGGCCTGCTTGACGATCACGTCCCAGGGGATGCCGGCGGCGTGGTGCTCGGCGGCCTCCTCGGCCCATGCCGGTGCGGTCATCGCGAGGAACCCGATGATGGAGGGAATCTTTTTCACGCCATCTGTCTCCCGAGCACTTTTTCGGCGATCTCGACCGAGAGGCGCGCCACGTCGGAACGGAGCGCCTGGGCGGCGGCTTCCTTCTCGGCGGCGATCCCGGTCTTCATCGCATCGATTTTCCGGTTGGATTCTTCGATCACGCCTTCGATCGTCTTGCGCTCGGCCTTGCCGGCCTCGTCCATCGTGCGGCGCTTGCGGGCCAGCGCCTCGACCGAGGTCTTGCGAAGCGAGTCGGCATAGTTGACGTTGGCTGCCTCAGCGGCCGCGAGCATCTTCTTGGCCTCGTCGACCGGCCTGACGGTAAGGTTGTCGCGCTCCTGGAAAACGGCGAGGATCGGCTTGATCAGGGTGGCGGAAAGAACGAACGCGAGGACGACCACCAGCCCGAACTGCACCAGCGCCAGTTGGTTGATCTCGAGCGTTTCGAATATTTTCGCGACGAGTTCCATGAACCCTTATCCCCCCTTTGACCCGCATTCCTCACCAGCCGTCTACTGCGGCGGTGGATGCGGGCATATCTACTGCGGTGCGCTTGCTCGTTCTCCTCTAGACGCAGTATCAACTACGCCTGCGTCGGCTTCACGACGCGCACCTTGTATCTACGCCCTCCTCCGCCACCTCGCTACGACCGCCGGTGAGGAAAGCGGGTCATGGTTGCCTGAACAGACAATTGATGGCGAAAGTTAAACGACAGATTGGTACCATGCAAGCCCTCGGGGTGTCAAGCCATAAATCCCCGCGGCATCGTGACATGAATAAAAAGGGCAGGTGGAGAACCACCTGCCCTTTTTATTTCTGGTGCCGGCCGTCTCCGCGCGAGCGGAATAGACCGTCGAAATCGTGCCGTTGAATCCCCGAAACTACTTCTTGGGGGCTTCAGCAGGAGCCGGGGCAGCCGGGGCGGCCGGGGCAGCGTTGTCAGCCGGGGCAGCAGGAGCTGCCGGAGCCGCAGGCTCAGCCGCCGGAGCGGGGGGAGCCACAGGGGCCTCTTCCTTCTTGGCACAGGCCGAGAGGCCGATCGACGCCGCAAGGAGAAGCATGAAGAACAGGGCAAGGTACTTGCGCATTGGTGAAACTCCTTTCACGAGAATTTATCCGTCAAACGGATAATCGTTGTGGGTTCTTATTCGCCGAAATATATCACAAGATATTTTCGATGCAATCTTTTTTTATTTCACCCGCCACCGAAAAGCATCCCGCAGAGCCGCTCGAATTCCCCCTCGGAATAGTACGCGACCTCGAAATGGCCTTTCCCGGCATCGCCCACGATTCTGACCTTCGTGCCTCCCAGACGCGACAGCCTGACCTCGAGATCCCGCACGTGCACGTCGGCCGAACCCTCTTTTTTGCGGGCTTTCGCGCGCCTGGGTTTTTCCTGGCAGAGCCGTTCGACCTCCCGGACCGAGAGCCCCTTGCCCACCGTTTCGAGGAACAGCGCCGGAATCCGGTCGGGGGGAGCGCCGAGCAGCGCCCGTCCGTGGCCGGCGGACAGCGTGCCGTCGACCACCGCCTGCCTGACCTCGGCGGGAAGCTTGAGCAGTCGCATCGTGTTGGCGACCGTCGCGCGCTCCTTGCCGACCCTTTTCGCGACTTCCTCCTGGGACATCGAGAACTCGTGCATCAGCCGCTGGTACGCCTCGGCCAGCTCGATGGCGTTGAGGTCGTCCCGCTGCAGATTCTCGATCACCGCCGCCTCGAGCGATTCGCGATCGGTCATCTTGCGTATGACCGCCGGGATGACCTCGAGCCCGGCGGCCTGGGCCGCCCGGAGTCGCCTCTCCCCCGCGACGAGTTCGAATCCCTGGCCTGCGGGGCGAACCAGGATCGGCTGCAGCACGCCCTTTTCGCGGATCGACTCGACGAGATCGTGGAGCTCCTCGCCGGAAAAGGTCTTTCGCGGCTGGAACGGGTTCGGCCGGATGTGGCCGACCGGGATCTTCTGGAATCCGACGTCGCCGGGCGACGGGACGGGCGTGGACGGCAGCAGGGCGGAGAGCCCCCTGCCCAGCGCCTTCTTCTTTACGGGTTCGTGCTTCAGGGACATGTCAGTCCCCGGATCCCTGGTTCCATCGGGTCTCCATCTCTCTCGCCAGTTCGAGGTAGCTCTGGGCGCCGCGGGAGCTGACGGCGTAGAGCAGCGCGGGCTTCCCGTGGGAAGGCGCTTCGGACAGACGCACGTTTCTTGGTATAACTGTTTGAAATACTTGAAGTTTTAGATTATCGCGCGCTTCGGCGACGACCTCGTTTGACAGGTTGTTGCGGCCGTCGAACATCGTCAGCACGACGCCTTCGACCTCGAGCGGCGGGTTGAGGGATTCGCGGACCTTGCCGATCGTGCCGTAGAGCTTGGTCAGGCCCTCGAGCGCGTAATACTCGCACTGGAGCGGAACCAGGACCGAACCGGCTGCGCAAAGGGCGTTGACGGTCAGGAGGCCCAGTGACGGCGGGCAGTCGATCAGGATCACCTCGTAGCGATCAGCGACCGTGGCAAGAACTTCGCGAAGCCGGTATTCGCGCCTTTCCATCGTCACAAGCTCGATTTCGGCGCCGATCAGGTCGGATCCGGCGGGGGAAACATGGAGCGAGGGCAGTTCGGTTCCGCGGATCGCCTCGGTCATCGGGATGTCGCCGACCAGGACGCGGTAGATGTTCGCCTCCGCGTCGTGCTCCTGGGAACCGCCGACCCCCGACGTGGCGTTGGCCTGCGGGTCCATGTCGATCAGCAGGACCGGCTTCTCCATGACGGCGAGCGACGCCGCAAGATTGACCGCGGTGGTCGTCTTGCCGACTCCGCCCTTCTGGTTTGCGATGGCGATGATGCGCGTCACGTGGTCACGTTTCCCTTCGAATATCGCTCAAAAACCCGGAGCGTCCACTATTACCACGTCAAGGCGCCGGAGGGGAACCGGAAAATCCGGCCAGCAGTTCCCGGATCGTCCGAGCGCCCATGCCGAATGGAAGTTCGGACGTCGCAACCCGCCCTTCGGTCCATCCCGGCGGGAGTTGCGGCAGCGGGGAGGCGCCCCCTTCTGCTACGGGACCGGCCATCAGGAGGAGCCGGCCTCCCGGCGACACGAAAGGCGCAAGCATCGGGATCGCCTCTTCGGGCGGAAACGTGGCGCGCGAGACGACCGATTCGAATGCGCCCGGAGACACGCCGCCCTTGCGCTCGATCCGTCCGTGGACAACCTCGACGTTCTTAAGGCCCAACAGGGCGACCGACCGGGAGAGGAAGGCGCATTTCTTCCCGACGGCCTCGACAAGCGTCACGCGGCATTCGGGGAGGCAGACTGCCAGCGGGATGCCCGGATAGCCGGCGCCGCTGCCGACGTCGAGGATACGCCCGTGGAATGGGCCGACCCGGAGCAGCATCAGAGAATCCAGGATATGCTTGACCGCAACCTCCCGGGGATCGGTGATGGCAGTCAGCCGGATCGACCCGTTCCACCGAAGCATCTCCCCCGCGTGGAGGGCCAGCCTGGCGGCGACGCCCGGCGCGATATCGATTTCCGCCATCGCAAGCGCCTCTTCGAGAACCCGAAGCGGGAAAAGAGGCGGGCCGGGAGCGCTCACCGGTGGATCGCTCCGCAACGCTGTTCCACGGTCATCGCTCCACCGTCTTCGAGAACAGATTCATCACGACGATCCCGCAAAGGATCAATCCCATCCCGATCCATGCGGGAACATCCAGCGTCTGGTGAAAATAGGTGCGTCCGATCAGTGAGATCAGCACGATTCCCAGCCCGGACCAGATCGCGTAGGCCACCCCGACCGGAATGGTTTTCAGGACCAGGCTCAGAAAAAAGAAAGCGAGTCCGTACCCCGCGACGACGACCGCGCCCGGCACGAACCGTGTGAATCCCTCGGACAGCTTCAGCGCCGTCGTCCCGATCACCTCGGAAACGATCGCCAGAAACAGATAAAGGTAACCCATCCCGCCTCCCGTGTTCCACGTGGAACATCACTCCCCCGTCACACCTTTTCCCGGGAACCCGCTGCCATGCCTTTTCAGCGCCACGAGCAGCAGGGCGATGGCGGCGGGAGTCACGCCGGGAATCCGCCCGGCCTGCCCGATCGAAACCGGGCGGCCATGCTCGAGCTTGCCCAGCACCTCGGCGGAGAGCCCGCGGACCGACCCGTACGCGAACCCGTCGGGTATCCGTAACGCCTCGTATTTCGCGAGCTTGTCGACCTCGTTCTGCTGGCGGGAGAGGTAACCCTCGTACTTGATCGATATTTCTGCCTGTTCGGCCGCGGCGAGGGAAAAGGCGGCAAGCTCGACATCGTGCGCCCGGAGCAGCGCAACGGTCACCTCAGGACGCCTGAGCAGCTCGGCGAAAGAGATGCCCGCCCGGACCGGCGAGCCGCCCGCCTTCTCGACGGCCGCGCAGACCGGATCGCCCGCCGCGACGCGCTTTCGCTCGAGAAGCGCGAAAAACGATCCGATCTCGTCCTTCTTCCGGCAAAAGGCCCGATATCGCGCCTCGGGAAGCAGGCCGGCCCTGTAGCCGATCCCGGAGAGCCTCAGGTCGGCGTTGTCCTCGCGGAGCAGCAGCCGGTATTCCGCGCGCGAGGTGAACATCCGGTACGGCTCCGTCGCGCCTTTGGTCACGAGATCGTCGATCAGGACGCCCGTGTAGCCGTCGGCCCGCCCCAGCACGACCGGCTCCTGCCCCCTGGAGCGCCGGGCCGCGTTGATGCCCGCGATGATCCCCTGCGCCGCCGCCTCCTCGTAGCCGCTCGTCCCGTTGATCTGCCCTGCGTGGTAGAGATTGCGGACCGGCTTGGTCTCGAGCGACGGATAAAGCTGGACGGGGTCGGCGAAGTCGTATTCGATCGCGTAGCCGGGGCGGACGATCTCGACCCGCTCGAGGCCGGGGATCGTTCGCAGCATCTTGAGCTGGATATCATAAGGAAGGCTGGTCGAAACGCCGTTCGGGTAGTATTCGGAGGTTCCCTGCCCTTCCGGCTCGAGAAACACCTGGTGGCGCTCCTTGTCCGAGAAGCGGACGACCTTGTCCTCGATCGATGGGCAATAGCGCGGCCCCACCCCCGTGATGATGCCGGAATAGAGCGGCGACCGGTCGAGCCCGGAACGGATCGCTTCGTGCGTCGCGGCGTTGGTGTGCGTCAGGTAGCAGGGGAGTTGCGGGCGGTCGATCATCTCGTTTTCGAAGGAAAACGGGACCGGCGGATCGTCGCCTGCCTGCGGGGCGGTCTTCGAGAAGTCGATCGTCTTGCCGTCGAGGCGCGGCGTGGTGCCGGTCTTGAGCCGGCCGACGGTGAAGCCGAGCCCGCGAAGCGAGTCGGAAAGCTTCATCGACGGGAAATCGCCTGCCCGCCCCGCCGGGTAGTTGACCAGCCCGATGTGGACCAGCCCCTTCATGAAGGTCCCCGGGCACAGGACGACCGCCTTCCCCCTGAAGCGGACGTCGATGTTCGTATCCACGCCGACCGCCGCTCCGCCGAGAGTGGCCACCGAGTCCGCGATCGCCTGCTTCAGGTCGAGCCCCGGAGTCGCCTCCAGGATCTCTTTCATCCGGAGCCGGTACATCTGCTTGTCGGCCTGGGCGCGAGAGGACCTGACCGCCGGCCCCTTGCTCGTGTTGAGCTGGCGGAACTGGATTCCCGTCGCGTCGATGTTTTTCGCCATCTCCCCGCCCAGCGCGTCGATCTCGCGGACAAGGTGTCCCTTCGCAAGCCCCCCGATCGCCGGGTTGCACGACATGAGCCCGACCGTGTCGGCGTTTATCGTCAAGAGCAGCGTGGCGCACCCCATCCGCGCCGCAGCCAGCGCCGCCTCGCAGCCGGCGTGGCCGGCTCCGACCACGATCACGTCGTATTCCTTGGGATATTCGTACACTCGACGATTACCGGGAGGGGAAATGTTCCACGTGGAACAACCTGCCTGTTGCGGTTTGCTGCATCTGTTTACTTTCCCACGCAGAAGGAACTGAAGATCGCGTCGAGCACCTCGGCCGGTGCGATCGCGCCGGTCAGCTCGGCCATCGCAGTTGCGGCGTCCCGCACGTCCGCCCCGATGCACTCCATCGGCATTCCCGACGAAACCGCTTCGCCGGCGCGCGCCAGCGCCTCGTCGGAGCGCGCGACCGCCTCCCGGTGCCGAAGCCGGGTCAGTGGCGCCTCCTCCCGGCCGAGGTCGGCGGACGGAAACAGCTCGGCGGTCATCGCGGAAAGCAGGACTTCGACGCCGGCGCCGGTTTTGGCGGACAGGCGATACGTTCCCTTGAGCCCGTCCCCCCCGAATCCGTCCCCATGGCCGGCCGCCGGAAGGTCGTCCTTGTTGATCAGCAGCAGGTGGGGCATCGCGGCGACCTCGGCATAGGCGGAGAGTTCGCTCTCGTCGGACGGGCGGCTTCCGTCGACGACGTAGAGCACGAGGTCGGCGACTGCGACCAGCTGTCGGCTTCTGCGGACTCCCTCGGCCTCGACCGGGTCGTCGGTGTCGCGCAAGCCCGCGGTGTCGACAAAGCGCACCGGGAAGCCTGCGATCTCGGATTCGCCCGTCAGGTAGTCGCGCGTAGT
The DNA here is from genome assembly GCA_025357175.1 of Deltaproteobacteria bacterium. Taxonomy (GTDB): domain Bacteria; phylum Desulfobacterota; class Deferrimicrobia; order Deferrimicrobiales; family Deferrimicrobiaceae; genus JANXPS01. The sequence continues at coordinate 8,921 of JANXPS010000090.1, forward strand.
CCCGGGAACGGGCCCGACGATCGCGCGCTCCTCGCCGAGCAACCGGTTGAGCAGGTGCGATTTTCCGACGTTTGCGACGCCGGCGATGACGACCGTCACCCCGTCGCGCATCCGGTGGCCGACATGCCAGGAGGATAGAAGGCGCGCCAGCACGCCGCGCAGGGCCGCGATCTCGGCGGACAGTTCGCCGGGAGCGGCCTCGGGCACATCCTCCTCGTCGGAGAAATCGATCGCCCCCTCGATCTTCATCAAAAGCCGCAGCAGTCGGTCGCGGATCGGCCTGACCTGGTATCCGATCCCGCCACGCAGCTGGGCGAGCGCAGCCCGGGCGGCGCCGTCGGAGCGGGCGGCGATCAGGTCGGCGACTCCCTCGGCCTGCGTCAGGTCCATCTTCCCGTTCATGAAGGCGCGCCGGGTGAATTCGCCGGCTTCGGCGGGAACGGCGCCCAGGGCGCAACCGGCCGAACAGACCATCGAAACGATGCGGGGGTTTCCGTGGAGGTGGAACTCGACGATGTCTTCGCCGGTGAAACTGTTGGGGGATGGGAAACAGACGACCATCGCATCGTCGATCGCCGCGCCGGACGCGTCGACCATCGTGCAGCGAACCAGCGTGCGCGGAGGGAGCGAGAGCGCCCCTTCCCACCCGGCCATCCCGGCCGCGATGTCGAACGCTCGCGATCCGGAAAGCCGTACGATCGAAACGGCCCCCGCGCCCGGAGCGGAGGCGGGGGCGATGATCGTGGCGTCATCGATCAATATTGACCCCCTGCCCCGCGCCGATCCGGATTGGCCGGCCGCCGTTTCCGCCTTACGCGGCCTTGGCCGCCGCGACCTGCCTGTTGTAGATCACCTGCTGCGTGATGCCCCCCAGGTTGCTGACAAACCAGTAGAGCGTGAGTCCCGTCGGCATGCTCCAGAACATGAATGTGAAAACGATCGGCAGCATCAGCATCATCTTCGCCTGTGCGGGATCGGCGCCGGGCGAGCTGGGCGTCATCTTCTGCTGGAGGAACATCGAACCGCCCATCAGGAGCGGCAGGAGGCGGAACGGAATGGTCATGCCGCCCACGCTAAGGTCGTAGAGATGCTCGACCGCGGACAGGTCGTGGATCCATAGGCCGAACGGCGCGTGGCGCAGCTCGATCGCGACCATCAGCGATTTGTAAAAGGCGATGAGGAACGGGATCTGCAGCAGCATCGGCAGGCAGCCCGACATCGGGTTGACGCCGTAGGTCTTGTAGAGCTGCATCGTCTCCTGGTTGATCCGCGCGGTGTCGTCCTTGTACTTCTCTTTCAGCTTGGAGATGATCGGCGCCAGCTCCTGCATCTTCCGCATCGCGGTCATCGACTTGTGGGTCAGCGGGTAGAACACCAGCTTGATGAGAATGGTCAGGATGATGATGTCGATGCCGTAGTTGCGGGTCACGCGGTTGCTCGCGTCGAGCAGGAAGATGATCGGACGCGCAAGCACGGCGAACCAGCCGTAATCGACGAGCTTCTCGAGGTTTTTCGCGCTCATTTCGAGCAGCGCCTGCTCCTTGGGCCCTGCGTAGACCCGGGCGTTGAAGCGGAGCGTATCGCCGGGAACGACCGTCGCCAGGGCGTCGGACAGCGTCGTGCGCACGCCGGTTTCGCCGGCGCGGGCGGAGTCCTCGAGCGTCCATTCCTTCTCGGGAATGACGGCGACCGTGAAATATTTCGAATCGGCCGCGGCCCAGCGCACGGGGACCTTGGCGGCCTTTCCCTTGTCGATGTCCTTCAGGTCGAATCTCTCGACGTTCCCCTTGGTTTCGACGACGATCCCCTTGAAGGCGCCGTCGGCCGCCCCCCCGACGCCGTCCTTGAAGGTCTGCGAAAGCGAGAGGCCCGGCGTCAGCCGGATCGGCACCGCGGACGTGTTGCCGACCTGGGCGTGCAGCTCGAAATCGTATTTTCCGCCGGTGAACACATATTCGCGGATGATCCGGACGCCCCCGGCCGACGCCCACGAGAGGGTGACCGTGCGGGATTCGCCCTCTTTAAGCGTCAGTTCGTCCGGCGAGTCGCTCGAATAGGCGAGTTGCGCGGGAAGCGGCGGCTGACTCTGCCCGAACGACAGCGCGAGGGGCGCGGGAAGTTCAGGAGACGGGATGATGATGTCGAGCGGCTTGCCGCCTTTCCCCTGGATGTCCTTGTACCGGTTGAGACGGAACGAGGACAACCCGCCGCCGGCCGTGGACAGCTCGGCCGTGTACAGGGGCGTCTTGACCCGGATCACCCGGACGGGCGCCGAAGGCCCGGAGACCGATTCACCCGGTGCGGCGGCGGATGGGGCCGCGTTTGCCGAAGGGGATGCGACGCCCCCCGCGGCCTGCGAGCCGGAAACGTTGTCTTTCGACGCGGGCGCGACGTTCTGTGCCGCCCGTTGGGGCGGAGGGGGCAGGATGTACTGATATCCGATCAGGACGGCGATCGACAGCGCGATCGCCAGGACCATCCTTTTTTCCATAAAGTTCTCTGCGCCTCGTTCCCTCTAGAAAAGTTGTATGCGTTTGGGGGCGTCGACCCCGCCCCTTGAAAGCGGGTTGCAGCGCAACACGCGCCACACCCCGGCGCCGATGCCCAGAAGCACGCCGTTGAGACGAAGCGAACCGATCATGTATTCGGAGCAGCTCGGATGAAAGCGGCAGCAGTCGCCCAGATGCGGGGAGACGAGCCGCTGGTATCCTTTCAGGATGGCAATGGGGAGGTCCGTTGCCCGCACGGCGGCGATCATCCTTTCGTGGCCCAGCGTCCGGCGATCGCGGCCAGCAGCTCGGTGCCGACGGCCGACAGTGTCGACCCTTCGGGCGCCATGCGGGCCACGATCGCCGTGCGGCTTCCGGGCGGAAACGAGGACTTGTTCTGACGGCAGAACTCGCGGACCAACCGCTTGACCCGGTTTCTGACGACCGCGTTGCCGACGCGGCGTCCGACGGAGATGCCCATCTTTCGGCCATCGCCTGCCAGATAATCGCGGTAGATCGTGAAGTGCGGACTTCGGGTACGCTCGCCCTTGTGGACGACTTCGCGGTATTCGCGGTCGGTTCGAAGCCGGTCGGACTTGGGGAAATGCAACCCGGTGGCTATTTCCCGCCGCCGACCGAAACGGTCAGGCGCTTGCGGCCCTTTGCCCGGCGACGTGCCAGGACGAGGCGGCCGTTCTTGGTGGCCATGCGGGCACGGAATCCGTGGGTGCGGGCCCGGCGACAATTGGACGGCTGATAGGTGCGCTTGCTCATCGGTTTATGCTCCTTCGTTGCATGAGAGAAATGGGTAATATAATCCACCGGATCACCCCGTGTCAAGGGACATGCGGGGACGTATCCCTTCTCCTTGCGTGTTACACTTTTCCCCATGCCCCAGAAAAAATCAGGCGGATCCGCCTTCCGGCGCCTCCTTTCCTTCCCCCGCTTCCTGACCCGCGAGGGAAGCGCCGCGGTCTCGCCTTCCGAAGGCGAACTGCTTTTCGAGCTGACGGGCGGCAATCCCGAAAACCGCCTCTTCGGCCGGTTCGACGAGGAATGGGTGCGCGCCCATCTCGACAAGTCGGGAATCCTTCCGGGACTGGCGGGCAAGGGATACCGGGACCCGCTCCTCGAACTGGCGTGCGCCGACCCGGACGACCAGCGGATCTTCCTCTATGCGGGCGAAAAGCGGCGGGAGCGCCTTCTGCTCGAGGCCCGGATGCAGATGTGCTTTTTCCACCCGAAGCACCCGATCGGCCCCTTCACCCCGGACGACGCGTTCCAGATGCTCATCATCCACTGGCTCGTGCTTTCCGACCCGAAAGCCGCATTCGGATTCAAGCGGCCGCGCCTGCCCGGCCAGCACCGGCCCGGCCTCGGCCTTTTGACCGAGTCGCTCAAGCTTTTGCGCGGAATCGGGCGCGAGCTGCTGATCGACGGCGTGCTCGACATTCCGGACCACTTCCACACGGCGCAGTTCTACGCCCGGACGATGCGATTCTTCGACCCGGCCGCCGAAGGCACGTTCCAGGCGATGATGCGCGACCTCTCCGGCATTCCGCTGGCGCTCGCCTCCGAGGCGGTCCGTGAGGGAGCCATGGTCGACGCCCGCACCGGCGAGCCGTTTCTTTGGCAGCCGACCGAACAGATCCTGCCGGTGCACGGACCGCTCAGGAGATACTTCCGCTCCGACCGATATCTCGCCCAGAGCGGGCAGGCGGCCCACCGCACTCGGGTGACGATCGATTGGGATCTCTACAGGCGCAAAATCGCCGCCGCGGCGGCCCCTGCAAATTATTGTTGACCCTTTTTTCCACCGTGTGGTAATCTTCCCGCTCCGCTTTTCCAGGGGAGCCACCCCCGCCCCTTTCGGAAGCGCGCGACTTGTTGGTGAATTCATGGTGCATCCCACGAAATTTTTCTCTTTCAACCAATTGATACATAAGGCGTTTTCAGGTTATCCACACCTGTTGAATAACGTGTTGGCAACTTTCGTGCTTAACGCTTACTTAACCGTTGGAAATACGAAGCTTTTTACCGCCGCGACCGACCTGCGGCAGGACGCCGGAGCCGCTTAATTTGAACGCCACCCCGCACGAATGGTACCTGTTCCTCGACGACCTGAAAAAGCAGGTCCAGGAGCACGAGTTCAACACCTGGCTGCGGCCTTTAAGCTTCGTATCGAAAGAAGACGGCCTCCTGAAGATCGGAACCCCGGCGCCGTTCTACAAGCAGTGGGTGACCGACAACTACCTGCCGCTCATCGAAAAAGCGGGCAACGAGCGGTTCGGCGCGCTTTCCGGCATCGACATCGTCGTGATCGAGGAGGAGTCGGGCAGCACAGCGCTTCCGGCCGAACCGGCCGCCGCGACGCCGGTCGAGGTTTCCGCGCCCGCCGCGGCCAAACAGCTCGGCGCCCTCGATCCCAGATACACCTTCGACCGGTTCGTCGTCGGCAAGGCCAACGAATTCGCCCACGCCGCATCGTTCGCCGTCGCAAACAATCCGGGCCAGACCTACAACCCGCTCTTCATCTACGGCGGCGTCGGCCTAGGCAAGACGCACCTCCTTCATGCCATCGGCCACCTGGTGCGCGAGAAAAATCCCGCGATGAAGGTGTGCTACATCGACGCCGAGAAATTCACCAACGAGATGATCAGCAGCATGCGCCACCAGCGCGGCGGGATGCAGGACTTCAAGTCCAAGTACCGGGGCGTCGACATGCTCCTCATGGACGACGTCCAGTTCATCGCCGGCAAGGAGCAGACCCAGGAAGAGTTTTTCCACACCTTCAACGCCCTCTACTCGCACCAGCGGCAGATCGTCGTCACGAGCGACAAGCTTTCAAACGAGATCCCCGACCTCGAAAAGCGGATCCAGTCCCGTTTCGAATGGGGGCTGGTCGCCGACATCGGCGCCCCCGACCTCGAGACCAAGGTGGCGATCCTCAACCGGAAAGCCGAAACCGACCGGATCCCGCTGCCGCAGGAGGTCGCCTTCTTCCTGTCCTCCACCATCCAGACCAACAACATCCGCGACCTCGAGGGTGCCCTGAACAAGCTCGGCGCCCACTCGTCGCTGATGAAGAAGACGATCACGGTCGAACTCGCGCGCGAAGTCTTCGCCTCGCTGCTCAACCAGACGCCGAAGGAAGTCCAGCCCGAGGCGGTATTGAAAGCCGTCGCCGAACTGCACGGCGTCAAGGTCTCCGACCTCAAGTCCGACCGCAAGCACAAGGTCATCGTGACGCCGCGACAGATCGCGATGTACCTGCTGCGCCAGATGACGCCGCTCTCCTTTCCCGATATCGGCGCCCGCTTCGGCGGCAAGGACCACACGACCGTGATGCACGCCGTAAAAAAAATCGAGCAAAAGATGAAGGACGATGTATCTTTGAAAAACATGGTCGATTCCCTCCGCAAATCGCTCGAGGGATAACCATGTGAATGCGGTTGTGGATGCTGTGGACAGTCAGGGCGCAGGCGTATGGGTTGTGAATTCCCCTCCCATTCCTTCACCAGCCAGACGGGGTGGATTTCCCCCTGTTCACGGACACTTTGGGTATTTGTCCCCATTTCCACAAGCCCTGCTGCTTCTTCGGTATTTATTAATTTCTAAAGAAGAAAGAGGAAGACGATGAACTTCACTGTGGATCGCGACCAACTCGAAGGCCTTCTTTCCCGGGTCCAGGGCGTCTCCGAACGTCGCCACACGATGCCGGTGCTCTCGCACGCGCTGATCAGGGCCGATGCCTCGGGACTGACCATGGTGGCCTCCGACCTTGAAATCGTCATCCGGTGCACCGTGACCGGGGCGACCGTCACGGCCGAAGGGGCGATCGCGCTTCCCGCTAAAAAGTTTTTCGATATTGCAAAGGTGCTCCCCAAGGGCGACGTGACGATCTCGATGACCAAGGAGGGCACGTCGGTCAAGATCTCCGGCAAGAGCGGAAACTTCCGGCTAGCCGGTCTTCCCGCGCAGGAATTTCCCGAGATGCCCGAGAAGCCATCCTCGAAACCCGTTGCGGTCGACGGCGAACTGTTCCGCAAGCTCGCCGACCGGGTAAGCCCGTTCGCATCGAGCGACGAAACCCGCTACAACCTGGCAGGCGTGCTGCTCGAGCAGCACGATCTGGACGGCGCCTCGATGCTCCGGATGGTCGCAACCGACGGGCACCGGCTTGCGTTGTCCGATGGCGAGGTCCCGGGAATCGCCGCGCTGTTCGGGGCTCGCAAGGCGCTGGTTCCCAGGAAGGGGCTCACCGAAATCCGGAAGCTGGCCGAAGGCGGGGTCGGATCGATCGAGATGTCGGTCTCCGAAAAATTCCTCTTCGTCGGCAAGGGCGATACCGAGATCTGGGTCCGTCTGCTCGACGCCGACTTCCCTGATTACCGCCAGGTGATCCCCAAGGGGAATCCGCTATCGGCCAAGGTGCCGCGCGAGGCGTTCACCGCCGCGCTCAAGCGGGTCGCGGTCATGGCGCCCGAGAAGGTGCACAGCGTAAAGCTTGCGTTCGAAGGCAGCCGGCTCGACGTATCGACCACCAGTCCCGACCTGGGTGAGGCATCCGATACGGTCGAGGTCGAGTACGCCGGCGAGCCGCTCAAGATCGGCTTCAACGGGAAATACCTCCAGGAGGCGGTTGCGGGCGTCTCCGAAGACAACCTGCTCATCGAGATGAAGGACGACGTTTCGCAGGCGGTCATCCGGCCCGAGTCGGGCACTTCGTTTCTGGCGATCATCATGCCGATGCGGATTTTCTGAACGATAAAATAAACCTGCTCCGGATGCATTTTCGGCCGGTGTCCTATACGGGACGCCGGCCGTTTTTCGTTGTATAATAATTGTTTGATCAATCTGTAGACCAGCCCCCGGAGAAACGATACGCGATGGAGAATGAAGTGAACGACGTTCCGCCCAACGGGAACGGCGCGTCCGATTATACCGGCGACAACATCCAGATCCTCAAGGGGCTCGAGGCGGTCCGGAAACGTCCCGCGATGTACATCGGCAGCACCGATGTGCACGGCCTCCACCACCTGGTCTACGAGATCGTCGACAACGCGATCGACGAGGCGATGGCGGGCTATTGCGACACCATCACCGTGGCGATCCACGCCGACGGGTCGGTGACCGTCGACGACAACGGCCGCGGCATCCCGGTCGACATGATCGAGGAAGAGGGCAAGTCGGCGGCCGAGGTCGTGCTTACGGTGCTGCACGCGGGCGGCAAGTTCGACCGCGACACCTACAAGGTATCAGGCGGCCTCCACGGCGTCGGCGTGTCGGTCGTCAACGCCCTGTCCGAAAAGCTCACCGCCGAGATCCGTCGCGACGGCCAGGTCTACCAGCTCTCCTTCGAGCGCGGCATCACCGTGTCTCCACTCGAAGTCATCGGCAAGACGAAACGGACCGGCACCCAGGTCACCTTCAAGCCCGACGCCGAAATTTTCACCGAAACCGAATTCTCCTTCGACACGCTTTCGGGCCGCCTGCGCGAACTGTCGTTTTTAAACGCCGGCATCAAGATCACGATCACCGACGAACGCAACGAGAAGAGCCACGACTTCCATTACGAGGGCGGCATCTCCTCGTTCGTCGAGCACCTCAACCGCAGCAAGAGTCCTTTGCACCCCAAGCCGGTCTACATCGACGGCGAGCGCGAGGGCGTGCGCACCGAGGTCGCGATCCAGTACAACGACTCCTACCAGGAAACGGTCTACGCCTTCGCCAACAACATCAACACGCACGACGGCGGCACACACCTGATCGGTTTCCGCTCGGCCTTGACGCGCGCGATAAACCAGTACGCCAACGCCTCGAACCTGCTCAAGGGCGTGAAAGAAAATCTCTCCGGCGACGACCTGCGCGAGGGGCTGACCGCGGTCATCTCGGTCAAGGTGCCCGAGCCGCAGTTCGAGGGGCAGACGAAAAACAAGCTGGGCAACAGCGAGGTCAAGGGGCTCGTCGACTCGCTCGTCTACGAGAAGCTCAACACCTACTTCGAAGAGAACCCGAGCGTCGCCAAGAAGATCATCGAGAAGGCGGTCGAGGCGGCGCGGGCTCGAGACGCCGCCCGCAAGGCGCGCGACCTGGTCCGCAGGAAAGGCGCGCTCGACTCGGCGTCGCTTCCGGGCAAGCTCGCCGACTGCCAGGAAAAGGATCCCACGCTGTGCGAGCTGTTCCTCGTAGAAGGCGACTCGGCAGGCGGCTCCGCCAAGCAGGCGCGCGACCGCCGCTTCCAGGCGATCCTGCCGCTTAAAGGAAAGATCCTCAACGTCGAGAAGGCGCGCGTCGACAAGATGCTCTCAAGCCAGGAGATCCGCTACCTGATCACCGCGATGGGCACCGGCATCGGCGCCGACGATTTCGACGCGGGCAAGGTCCGCTACGGCAAGATCATCATCATGACCGACGCCGACGTCGACGGCGCCCACATCCGCACGCTGCTGCTCACCTTCTTTTTCCGCAACATGAAGGCGCTGATCGAGAACGGCAACATCTTCATCGCCCAGCCGCCGCTCTTCGGCATTCGCAAGGGCAAGGAGATGACGTACCTGAAAGACGAAAGCGCCTTCCGCGACCACCTGATCGAGAACGGCGCGGCGGGACGCAGCGTCACGACGACCGGCGGCGAGTCGACCGAAGTCGTGTCGATCACCGGCCAGAAATTGACCGGATGGCTCAAGAAAATCTCGCGTCTAGAGGGGCTCTCCGCCCGCTTCGAGCGGCGCGGCCTGCCCTCTTTCGTGCTCATGCCGCTTGGCGCCCGCTCGGCCGAAGGGCTGGCGGCCCTTTCGGACGAAACGTCCGCGCGCGCATTCTTCGGATCACTGGTTGCCGAAATGAAGGCGTCGCGTGCCGAGATCGCTTTCTCCGATTTCGCGGTCGAGAACGATCCCGACTCCGACGGCGAAGGGGTGCGGGTGGTGTTGCGCTGGAAGCGTGGCGGCATCCCGATGGAATACCGGATCGACCGGAAGCTGCTCGTCTCCTCCGAACTCCGGGAAGCCAACTCGCTTTTCACGTCGCTACGCGAGACGATCGCGCCGCCCTACCGGCTCGAGGGCGACGGGACGTTTCCCGAGGCCGACGGGCCGCTGTGCCTGCTTGGCCAACTGCTCGAGGTCGCCAAGAAGGGCCACACGATCCAGCGTTACAAGGGCCTGGGCGAAATGAACCCCGAACAGCTCTGGGAAACCGCGATGGATCCCACCAAGCGCGACCTGCTCAAAGTCGAGATCGGCGACGGCGACGACGCCGACATCATCTTTTCCGAGCTGATGGGCGACCTCGTCGAACCCCGCCGCCGCTTCATCGAGACCAACGCACTGAACGTGTCGTCGCTGGACATTTAGGGGGGTTGTTTCTAGGGTTGCAGAGTGTCTGTTCTCGCATACGTTGAAAACCAGATGTCAGATTGCAGACGCCGTGTTTCCCCGCCGCAGTAAATTTGTCTTGGCTGGCGATCGATCTGAAATAGGACAATATTCCACTTTTAGGGGGCCTTTAGGCCCCTTTTTTTGTTTGCGGAAAGGGGACGTACCCCCTACTCGATGGGGACCGACATAAAGGTTGCCAGCGCTCCTAACGGTTTTTGACCCGCTGTTTCCCAACCTGTACAATCAACCGGGTTTTCCATAAACAAATCTGCTGTCTTTTTTCTCCCTGGAGCCATATCGATATGGACCAAGCCACTCACAACAAAATCGTCTCGTTCATCTGGGGCATCGCAGATGATGTCCTGCGCGATCTGTTCAAGCGCGGCAAGTATCCCGACGTCATCCTGCCGATGTGTGTGCTTCGCCGCCTCGACGCCGAGCTTGAACCGACCAAGCAGGCGGTACTCGACGCCAAGGAGATGCTCGACAAGGCAGGCATTACCGAGCAGCGCGCCGCGCTCTGCCAGGCTGCGAAGCAGGCGTTTTACAACACCTCGAAATTCACCCTCCGCGATCTCAAATCGCGCAGCAGTCAGCAAAAGCTCCGCCAAGATTTCGAGGCGTACCTTGACGGTTTCTCGCAGAACGTCCAGGACATCCTCGATAACTTCAAGTTCCGCAACCAAATCACAACACTCTCCAAGGCCGATGCCCTCGGCACGTTGATCGAGAAGTTCCTCGATCCCGATATCAACCTGAGCCCGAATCCCGTGTTGAACGGCGACGGTTCGGTGCGGCAGCCTGCCATGGATAACCACGCCATGGGCACGGTGTTCGAGGAGTTAGTCCGCAAGTTCAACGAGGACAACAACGAGGAGGCCGGCGAGCACTGGACGCCCCGCGATGCGGTGAAGCTGATGGCCAACCTTATCTTTCTGCCGGTCGCCGACGCCATCCGATCCGGAACGTATCTGCTCTATGACGGCGCGTGCGGGACCGGCGGCATGCTGACCGTGGCCGAGGAAACGCTAAAGGGCCTTGCGGCCGAGCGCGGCAACGAAGTCATCACGCACCTCTACGGGCAGGAGATCAATCCCGAGACGTACGCCATCTGCAAGGCCGACATGCTGCTAAAAGGGGAAGGCGAGAACGCCGACCACATCGTCGGCGGCGCCGAGTGGTCCACCCTTTCGCACGACGCGTTCCCCGCGATGGAGTTCGACTTCCTCCTTTCCAATCCCCCATACGGCAAGAGCTGGAAGAAGGACCTCGAGGCGATGGGCGGGAAGGAAGGCATTCTCGACGGCCGCTTCATCGTAAGTCACGACGAGAACAACGAGTACTCTCTCGTCACCCGTTCCAGCGACGGCCAGATGCTCTTCCTCGCCAACATGGTCGCCAAGATGAACCACAAGACGCCGCTTGGCAGCCGTATCGCCGAGGTGCACAACGGCTCGTCGCTTTTCACCGGCGACGCGGGCCAGGGCGAGAGCAACATCCGCCGCTGGATCATCGAGAACGACTGGCTCGAAGCGATCGTCGCCCTGCCGCTCAACCTCTTCTACAACACCGGCATCGCCACCTACATCTGGGTGATCGGCAATCGCAAGCCCGACCATCGTAAGGGGAAGGTACAACTCATCGACGCCAGCCAATGGTTTAAGCCGCTGCGCAAGAACCTTGGAAAGAAGAACTGCGAGCTGTCCGAAAAGGACATCCGCCGCATCTGCGACAGCTACCTCGCTTTCGAGGAAATGGAGCAGTCGAAGCTCTTACCCAACGCGGCGTTCGGCTACTGGAAAGTGACCATAGAGCGTCCCCTGCGGCTGGTCAGCCAGTTGACGTTACCCGCGATCGCATCGCTCCGCTTCGCGTCGGGCGACGAGGAACTGCGCGCCCAGCTCCACGACGAATTCGGCGATGCCTTGTTCGACGATTTCGCCTCGGTCGAAAAGGCGCTTGAAAAGCGGCTGGCCGAATGGGGTGCGGGCGATGACGAGGAAGAGGACGGCGAGGACGGCGGCACGAAGCAAGGGTTGTCCGAGAAGAAAAAGAAGAAGCTGCTCGACTCCAAGACGTGGGAGCGCGACGGCAACCTTTTGGAACTCGCAACCCAATTGCGGGAAGCGCTCGGCGGCGAGCCGTTCGAGGACCACAACGTGTTTCGCCGGTCGGTGAGCGACACCCTCGACCGGCTAGATCTGAAGGTCCCCGCACCGATGCTCAAGCTCATCCTGCGCGCGGTCAGCCG
>JANXPS010000095.1 GCA_025357175.1 Deltaproteobacteria bacterium
TGCCGTCGGACTTGGTCACCACGGTCGGCTGCTGGGGGGCGGGCGCGGACGCCTTGCGGAAGTGAACCCGCACGCGGTCCATCAGGTCGCCTTCGATGTTGCTGGACGCCGACTTGTTCTTGTGGCCGATCTTTTCAAGGAATGCCAGGAGCTCCTTGCTCGTCTCCATTCCCAGTTCCTTGGCCAGATCGCGAACCCGCACCTTCTCCATCCAATCCCCCTGCTTTCATGACTTCCGCCGCCCAAAGGGCGGTCAAGCGTTCCGCCAGATCGACTCCGGCCCGGCCCATCTTCCAGCGCGCCCCGCCTTTTTCAGTGCGGATGCGGCGGCTGAATCGTTCGATGCAGGCGGCACCCAGGCAAAGGTAGATCCCGCGCCCCGGCCTGCCTGCTTCCGGATCGGGTAGCCAGCCCGTGCCCGGCTTGCCGGCGATACGCAGCAGAAGCGCCTTGTCGCCGGTGAATCCGCACTGCACGCAGGTGCGTTGCGGAACGTGTTTAACTTTCTTTCGCTCCACCGTCGGGCTCCATGCCGGGAACCGGCTCGACGACCGGCCCGGCAGGCGCATCGGGTTCGGACAGCGGTTCGGCCGGGGTTTCGGACGCCTGAACATCTTCGCCCTCGGGGGGCGCCGGCATGATTTCGGCGAACGGATTCACCGGACCTTCCGGGATTGCCTCCTCGACCTTCCTGGGGGCGAAAAGCCCTTCGGCGCGCTTGAGCGCGTCGTCGACCTGCCCCTCGGCCCGAACCTCGATGTGCCAGCCGATCAGCTTGGAGGCCAGCTTGACGTTCTGCCCCTTCTTGCCGATCGCAAGCAGGAGCTGCTCTTCGGGAACGATGACTTCCATCGACTTGCCCGACTCGTTGACCAGCACGCGGATGATCTCGGCCGGCTGGAGGGCGTTGCACACGAATTTGGCGGGATCTTCGTCCCAGGCGATGATGTCGATCCGCTCGCCCCTAAGCTCCTGGACGATGCTCTGCACGCGCGATCCCTTCATGCCGACGCAGGCTCCGACCGGATCGACGTCGCGATCCTTGGAACGAACGGCGATCTTGGTGCGGAAACCGGGTTCGCGGGCGACGCTCAGGATGGAGACGACGCCTTCGTAGACCTCGGGAACTTCCTGTTCGAACAGCTTGAGAATCACGCGCGGATCGGATCGGGACAGGAGGATCTCGGGCCCGCGGGGCGTCTTGGTGACGTCCTTGATGTAGGCGCGGATGCGGTCTCCCTGGCGATAGCGTTCCCTCGGAATCTGTTCGAAGGGCGGCATGACCGCCTCGGCCTTGCCCATGTCGACCACGAGGGTGTCGCGATCGTAGCGCTGGACGATGCCGTTGATGATCTCGCCCTTGCGGGTTATGAATTCGCCGTAGATGACTTCGCGCTCGGCGTCCTTGACTTTCTGCATGATGATCTGGCGCGCAGTCTGTGCGGCGATGCGCCCCAGGTCCTTGGTGCTGAGGCGGAACCCGAGACTGTCCCCCTCGATCGCCTCGGGGTCGAGTTCGGCGGCCTCGGCCAGCGTCATCTCGGTGTCGGCGTCCTTGACCTCGGCGACGGCGGTGCGGAATTCGAGGATTTCGAATTCGCCTGTGTCGGGATCGAAGCTCGCCTCGAGAATCCGGTTCATGCCGTATTTCTTGCGCGCGGCGCTCTCGAGGGCTTCCTTGATGGCATCGACGATGACGGTCTTGTCGATCCCCTTCTCCTTGCCGAGCTGCGCGATGATCTGACCGATGTCCAGAATCATTTTTTCTTCTTTCCCTTCCCGAAGAGTTCTTCCTGGGTCGCTTCCAGGTTGGCCTTGCGGACTTGCACCGCCGGGATCGAAACCGGACCGGCCTCGCGCAGGACGACGATCGTTTCTGTATCGGCTGACTCGAGAACGCCTGCGATGTGGCGGGCGCCGTCGATCGGTTGCACCAAGGCAACCCGCACCCGCTTGCCGATCGCCGCGGCGTAATGCGCGGGACGGGTCAGCGGACGATTCACCCCGGGGGAGGATGCCTCGAGGACGAACGCCCCGTCGACCGGGTCCTCGACGTCGAGACGCGCGCCGAAACGGCGGCTGAAGGACTCGATCTCTCCGAGGGTGATCCGGTCGGGCTTGTCGAGGAAAACGCGGATCATGACCCGGGGCCCCTCGGTGTCGACGCGGACGTCGTACACCTCCAGGCCATCCTCTGAGGCCACCTCGACCGCGAGCGCCATGATCTTTTCGATGTCGGCTTTTATTGTCTTCATGAAAAAAAAAGTGGGCGACGGCCCACTTTCAGTTGATACCGAACGAAGTATAGCACGCGGAGCGGCGGAAGCAAGCCCCTGATTTCGAGGACCCGATTCGCAGCAATGTCAGGCAATAAAGGAACAGATGCCGGAAGTCCCCAGGCTACGCGGGAGGGACCATTCGCCTCCGTTACGGGTCAGTAAGGCATCTGCTGGTCAAGTCGGCCGCAGGGTGCCCCGGTAGTCTGCGACCGAGGCGATCTTTTCCTCGCGAAGGAACGCCTCGATGCCCTCGACGACCTCGACCGCGGCTCGCGGGTTGCTGAAGTTCGCGGTTCCGATCTGGACCGCCGATGCCCCCACCAGCAGGAACTGGAGGGCATCCTCGGCGGTCATGATGCCGCCGATGCCGATGACCGGGATCTTGACCTTGCCGCAGACGTCCCACACCATGCGAAGCGCGACCGGCTTGATCGCGGGGCCGGACAGGCCGCCGGTGACGTTGGCGAGCACCGGACGGCGCGTCCTGTGGTCTACCGCCATTCCGATCAGCGTGTTGATGAGCGTTACGCCATCGGCCCCCGCCTCCTCGGCCGCCTTCGCGATCGAACCCACGTCGGTCACGTTGGGGCTCAGCTTGACCCAGAGCGGCTTCCCGGTCTTGCGGCGAACCCTTTCGGTCAGTCGCGCGATCCCTTCGGGAGAGGATCCGAAGGCGATTCCCCCCTCCTTGACGTTCGGACAGGATGCGTTGACCTCGATCGCCGCGAGTGAGGAAACATCGGACAGCAGTTCGGCGACCGCCTCGTAGTCCTCGGTCGTCTTGCCGTAGATGTTGGCCGCAAAGGTGGCGCCTGCGTCCTCGAGGCGCGGGACCACGTCCCGGATGAACCGCTCGACCCCGATGTTCTGCAGGCCGATCGCATTGAGCATGCCCGCGGCGGTCTCGAAGATCCGCTGGGGCGGGTTTCCCTGCACCGGTTCGCGGGACAGTCCCTTGACGATCAGGCAGCCGAGGCGGGAAATGTCGTAGAAAGGGGCGAACTCGAGGCCGTAACCGAACGTTCCCGACGCTGTCATCACAGGGTTCTTGATCGTCAGGCCGCCGCCGAGCGCTACGGAAAGGTCGGGGGTCATCTCTCTTACCATACGACCTCCAGGGCGTCGAATACGGGGCCTTCCTTGCAGACGCGGCGATAAGCCGCGATCCCCCCGCCGTCGCGGATCGCCGTCACGCATCCCCAGCAGACGCCGAAGCCGCACGCCATGTGGTTTTCGAGCGACGCCTGCATCGACACGCCGGCTCCGGCCGCAAGTTCGGCCAACCCCTTGAGCATCGGCCGCGGACCGCACGCGAGGATGACGACCCTCGCGAGATCGGAAGCCCCCATCCCCTTCATTCTCTCGCGGATCGCCTCGACGACCGTTCCGTGGAATCCCGCCGTGCCGTCGTCGGTGCACAGGTGGAGGCGGCCGGGGGTCTGTCCTCCGGGCGTCCAGTCCTTCGGCGGCAGCTGGTCGCGGGTCCGGCCTCCGAGGAAAAGTTCGAACCCGGCCTTGCGGTTTGCCAGGGCATCCGCTGCCGGGAAAACCGTCGAGAAGCCGACGCCGCCTCCCACGAGCCAGTAGCTCCGGCCCTCGCCCGTCAAATCGTATCCCCGCCCCAATGGAAGCGTGACGGACACGGGATCGCCCCCGTGCAACCCCGACAACAGCGCGGTGCCCCGTCCGACGACCTTGTAGACGAACTCGACCGCGTGCTTCCCGCCCGCGGCGA
>JANXPS010000104.1 GCA_025357175.1 Deltaproteobacteria bacterium
TCCGAGCTTTACGTCGCGCCGGGGTCCCGTTTCGACAAGAAGATCGAGCCGGGTGCCGACCGTGCGTACCACCTCATCGTCCTGGCCGAAACCAACGAGGGGTACCAGAACCTCCTCAAGCTGGTTTCGCTCGCCAATGTCGAGGGCTACTATAACAAGCCGCGCGTGGACAAGGAATCGCTGCGCCGGTATTCCGCCGGACTGATCGCGTCGTCGGCATGCCTGCAGGGCGAAATCCCCAAGGCGCTCAACGAGGGCAGCATCGAAAAGGCCGAGGCCGTCCTGCAGGAATACAAGGACATCTTCGGAGCAGGCAATTTCTTCATCGAAATCCAGGACAACGGGCTCGAGGAACAGTACAGGACCAACACTAAGCTCATCGAGCTCGCCCGCAGGACCGATACACCCCTCATCGCGACCAACGATGCCCATTACCTGAATCGCGAAGACCACAAGCTGCACGAGATCCTGCTTTGTCTCCAGACCGGCAAGACGATCGGCGACGAAAAGCGGATGAAGTTCGACTCGACCGATTTCTACATCAAGAGCGCCGAGGAATTCGGGAAGGCCTTCGGCGATATCGCCCCCGACGCCCTGACAAACACCGTCCGGATCGCCGAACGTTGCAACGTCACCTTGAAGCTCGGGCAGCCGCAGATTCCCGATTTTCCGCTCCCGCCCGGCAGGACGGCAAGCCAGGAACTTCGTGAGCAGGCGCTGACGGGGCTCAAGCAGCGACTGAGGGAACGCGAGCATTTCGGTCCATCCCTCGAGGCGGGCGAAGAAGCGAAGTACGACGACCGGCTGGAATACGAGCTGAAGGTCATCGACGGGATGGGATTCCCGGGCTACTTCCTGATCGTGGCCGACTTCCTGAAATTTGCCCGCGAGAATGAGGTGCCGACCGGACCGGGACGCGGGAGCGCCGCCGGAAGCCTCGTCGCCTACTGCCTGCGAATCACCGAAATCGATCCGCTTCCCTACAACCTCCTGTTCGAACGATTCCTCAATCCCGAACGCGTCAGTCTTCCCGATATCGATTGCGACTTCTGCAAGGACAAGCGGGAGCGCGTCATCGAGTACGTCAAGGACAAGTACGGTGCCGACCACGTCTCCCAGATCATCACGTTCGGCACGATGAAGGCGAAGGCGGCGATCCGGGACGTGGCGCGGGTGCTCGAAATCCCATATGCGCAGGCCGATGCCATCGCGAAGCTGATCCCGGCTGATCTCAAGATGACGATCCGGAAGGCACGCGAGGTCGAGCCCAAGCTCAACGAAATGATCGCCGCGGATCCCCGGGTTGCCGACCTGTTCGTGCTCGCCGCCGACATCGAAGGGCTCTCCCGCAACGCCAGCACCCACGCCGCCGGCGTCGTCATTTCCGACAAGCCGATCACCGAGTACACCGCGCTTTACCGCAACACCAAGGAAGACATCACCACCCAGCTTTCGATGAACGACGTCGAGAAGGTGGGACTGGTCAAGTTCGACTTCCTGGGTCTCCGGACGCTGACGGCCATTTCCGACACCCTGAAACTCGTCAAGGAGATGCGCGGGATCGACGTCGACATCAACCACATTCCGCTCGACGACCCGAAGACGTACGCCATGCTCCAAAAGAAGGACACCCCGGGCGTCTTCCAATGCGAAAGCGGTGGATTCACGGAACTTCTCGGCAGCCTGAAGCCTGAACGCTTTACCCACATGATCGACATGGTGGCTCTGTACCGTCCTGGCCCCCTCAACAGCGGAATGGTCACCGACTACATCGAAGTCCGGCACGGCCGGAAAAAGCCTGTATACATGTTCCCGGAACTCGAACCGATCCTCAAGGATACCTACGGGGTCATCGTCTACCAGGAACAGGTCATGCAGATCGCCGTCGCCATCGGCGGTTTCACGATGGGCGAAGCCGACGTGCTCCGGAAAGCCATGGGCAAGAAGAAGACCGACGTCATGGCCAGGCAGAAAGAGATGTTCCTGCAGGGCGCAAAACTGAAAGGTTTCGACGTCAAGAAGACCGAGGCGCTGTTCGATCTCATGGCGCAATTCGCAGAATACGGTTTCAACAAGTCGCACAGCGCCGCCTACGGGTTCGTCGCCTACCAGACCGCGTTCCTCAAAGCCCACTATCCGGTCGAGTTCTACTGCGCCCTCATGACCTCCGAAGCCGGGGACACCACCAAGATCATCCGCTACTTCAACGACGCCCGGGATCACGACATCCCGATCCTCCCCCCAGACGTCAACGAATCGCGCGCCGAGTTTCACCCGTCGGGCAACGGAATCCGATTCGGCCTGTCCGCCATCAAGGGCGTCGGCTCTTCCGCGATCGAAGCGATCGCCGAAGCCCGTCTCGAATCGCCGTTCGCGTCCGTCGACGATTTCATGACCCGCGTCGACCTCAGACGGGTCAACAAGAGCGTTCTCGAAAGCCTCGCGAAAGCCGGCGCGTTCGATACGCTCGACGGCGACCGCGGACGCCTGACCGAGAGGATTCCCGCGCTGATCGAAGAGGCGCAACGCGAGGCGCGAAGGAAGGAATCGGGGCAGTTCGCACTCTTCGGGGCCGCCCCCGCCGAGACGGTCGCCAAGCGCAAGAAAGACACAGGAGACGCTTCGCCTGTCCAACCGCTCTGGAGCCGCAAGGAACGTCTCGCCCACGAAAAGGATGCGCTCGGGTTCTACATCACCGGCCACCCGCTCGACGCGTTCGCGGGGGAAATCGAGCTTTTCGCCAACACGACGACCGCCCAGATCGGCGAACTCAAGGGGGGTGCCGAGGTCAAGGTGGGCGGGGTCATCAACTCGGTCAGGGAAAGACTGACCAAGAAGGGCGACAAGTACGCCATCCTGACGATCGAAGACCGCGAGGGAATCATCGAGGTCCTCGTTTGGGCCGAAGCCTACAAGGAATGCGCGGATGCCTGCGCCTCCGAAGAGCCGATCTTCCTCATCGGCCGCGTCGAAAAAGGGGAGAATTCAAACAAGCTGGTCGCCCGGGAAATATTCCGGATGGAAAATATCCGGGAACGACTCGCGCGTTCCGTGCACTACCGGATCGACCTCGGGACCTCCACCCCCGATCTCGTCACCGGTTTCCGCAAGACGCTTCGCCGCCATGCAGGCGAAAAGAGAGGCTACCTGCA
The DNA here is from genome assembly GCA_025357175.1 of Deltaproteobacteria bacterium. GTDB lineage: Bacteria > Desulfobacterota > Deferrimicrobia > Deferrimicrobiales > Deferrimicrobiaceae > JANXPS01. Next base: position 3,153 of record JANXPS010000104.1, read on the forward strand.
TCTGGTGCGAAACGGAGAATTCGAAGCTGTCGTCCAGCTTCCCGAAAGCTGCAGCGTCAACCCGTCGCTCGAACTCGCCAAGGAACTTCGAGGATTGTTCAACTACGACATCCTGAGACTTCACTGATGCAGGAAATCAAGCGCACAAAATCGGAAAAGGCCTGGCTGGTTCACGCCCCGAGACGACAGAAGGTCAGCCTCCGTCAGCGGGCCGACCTGCTCATGGAACTCGAGTCGCTGGTCGAGGCGGCCGGCGGTACGGTCGTCGGCAGCCAGACCAACGTGGTCCAGGTCGAACACCCCGGAACCGTCATCGGGAAAGGGACGATCGAGCAGCTCAAGAAGACGGTCGAGGATAACGAGATCGACGTCGTCGTCTTCCAGAACCTGCTGCGCCCGAAACAGCAGCTCACGCTCGAGAAAGAACTCGAGATCAAGGTGCTCGACCGGCGGGAAGTCATTCTCGATATCTTCGCCCAGCGGGCCCGTACGCGCGAGGGCAAGCTCCAGGTCGAGCTGGCGCAGCTTTCCTTCAAGTCCGGCCGGTTGATCGGAGCCCGGAAAGACCTTTCCCGGCTTGGCGGCGGCATCGGCA
>JANXPS010000110.1 GCA_025357175.1 Deltaproteobacteria bacterium
TGTACACGGTGCCGGGGCAGGTGTTCTACAACGCCACCCGCCGGCTGGTGCTGCAGGGCGTCGACGGGGTCGTTTTCGTCGCCGACTCGCAACGCGGCATGGAGGGCAGCAACGAGGAAAGCCTGCGGAACCTGATCGAAAACCTGTCCACCTACGGCAAGAACCTCGATGAACTGCCCTTCGTGCTCCAGTACAACAAGCGCGACCTGAAAAACGTGGCGACCATCGTCGAGATGAACGCCTACCTCAATCCTAGAAACGTCCCTGTACAGGAGGCCGTCGCCGTCAGCGGCCCGGGCGTCACCGAGACGCTGGTCGCTGTGTCCCGTCTCGTCTTCGGTCACCTTCGAAAGACGCTGCTCATGCCGGGAGACGACCAGGGACACGAGGAACTGGGGCAGGCAGGCAACGACACGATCGACCGGGAGTTCGGCGCCATGCGAGGGGGGCGACAGTCCGCCAAATCGCCATCCGAACCCGAACCGATGGAGGAAATAACCGACCTCGAAGAAATCCCCGAGGAGCCGAAGGAAGAGGAAGGGCTCCCGTGGCCCGGGCCGACTCAGATCCCGGACGAGATCGAATTCGAACAGACCGCATACGCGCCGATTCGGCAAGCAGAGGGCCTTCAACCCGCGGTTACGTTCGACGAGCTGGAAGAGATCGAGGTCGAGATCGAACCGGCCGAACCATCGACCGCATACAAGCCATACCAGCCCCTGACCGGCGCGAACGTTTCGATCGAAGCCGAAGGGGGAGGGCTTTCCTTCCTCAAGTTCGAGACGCCGATCGTCGATGGCGGCGGCAACGCCGTGCTTCCGGCGCTGTTTCTGGACGGCAGCGGAAACCCGGTCCGAATCCGGATCAAGATCCAGATCGAAGAAGGGAGCTGAATCGAATGCCGGCCGACTTCATCAGGAGATGCGGCGAGTTGATGCGGCCGGGACGCCCGATCGAAGATCGCCTCCGGGATTTCACGAACCTGGTCGGGCAGTTCATCCCGGGCTCGCACGCGAGCCTGATGCTCTTCGATCGGGAATCCGACGATTTCTTCCTGAGAGCCACCAATCTCCGCCTTCCCCAGAACCAGCAGGAATTTCAGTTCGGCGCCAAAGGGACCGTCGCCGCGCTTGCATTGCGGGAGGGCCGTCCGTTGACGCTTTCCGAAATCAACCGCACCGCCGGATCGCAGGGACGGGGCGAAATGATGTTCCTGCCGCTCAGGTTCGGCGGCGAACCGATCGGCGTGCTGGCCGTCGAGAGCGTCTCCTCCGGCGGAATCCTGAAGGATCGGGCCGACGCACTGGCCGAAGCCGCCGCCATGCTATCGGATGCGGTGGGGACGTCGCTTCGCGAGGAATCAACCGCGCTGCGCATGACCAAGATAGCCGCCATCAACGAAGCGGGCGTCAATATCATCTCGACGCTCGACCTTGGACGCCTCCTCAAACTCGTCGCGACAACCGCCGGGCTCATCATGGAGGCCGAATCGTGCGTGATCCGCCTTTTCGATCCTGAAACAGGTCGGTTCGCGATCCGGGAATTCCAGGGGATGAAGGCCGAGAGCGAACAGAAAGAACTTTTCCGGATGGATACCAAGGCGGTTACGCAACTGCTGAAGGGCGCTCCCTCCGTCCTGGTCCGCGACGTCTCCGAAGATCCCGGGTGGCGTGAATTCGCGGGCCTTGCGCGAACGATGATCTGCCTTCCGCTGAAAAACGCGGACCAGGTGATCGGGACGCTGTCCGTTTTCGACAAGTTTCCCCTGAAGACGTTCTACCCCGCTTCATTCGGCATCGAGGACCTCGCGACATTCGAAAAGTTCGTCCGCTATTGCGAGAAGGCCGTCGCCAACGCCATTACCTTCGAACGGAACGAGAAACTCAAGAGTCTTGACGAGTTGACGGGCCTTCCGACGCTCAAGTACTTCCAGGAGCGCCTGCTCCACGAAATCAGCCGGGCAAAACGTTTCCGGAGAAGACTGGTGCTGATGATCTGCGAGATCTCCCCGAAGATGGAGGGGGGAGAGCCCGTATCGGCCTCGAGAAACGACGCCGTCGTCCGGCGGATGGCCAACGTATTCCGGTTGGCGCTTCGTGAATACGACATCCTGGCCCGGATCAACGACCGGAAGTTCGCGATGCTGCTGCCCGAGGCCGAAGACGGCAAGACCAGCGCCATCCCCCGCATCAAGAAAGCGATCCTCTCCGATGTCGAGGAGATGCGCAAGAAGACCCGGGGAATTTCCGTCGACGTTCACTTCGGGCACGCCTCGTTCCCCGAAGACGGGGACGACCACGAAAAACTGATTTTCAAGTCCAACCTCATGAAAGCGTAGGCGATATGCACCCGGGAAAAGTCGTGGCGGTTTCGGTTTCAGACCGCAAGGGTCAGAAAAAACGTCCTGTTCCCTTTGCGCAGCTCGTAGCGGATCACGGGCTCGAAGGCGATGCGCACGCCGGCACCTCCGGACATCGGCAGGTGAGTCTGCTCGCGGTCGAAAGCGCCGACAAGATGCGGGCGAAGGGCGTTCCGGTCGGGCATGGCGATTTCGCCGAAAACCTGACCGTAGAGGGGGTCAATCTGCTGTCGCTGCGGATCGGTGAGAGACTGCGGGTGGGCGAGGCGCTGCTCGAAATTTCCCAGATCGGCAAAGAGTGCCACGATCGCTGTGCGATCTATCAGCAGATCGGCGACTGCGTCATGCCTCGCGAGGGCATTTTCGGACGCGTCATTCGGGGTGGCCGCGTTGCCCCCGGCGACATCGTGGTTTTCGAACCCGTCGAGGGATTGTGATCCGCGCCGCAGTCGTCACGGTGTCGGACCGCTCCTTCCGGAAGGTGCGTGACGACCTGTCCGGTCCGGTCGTCGCCGGAATTCTCGAACGGCTGCCGGATGCCGCGATCGTCCAGCGCGTCGTCGTCCCGGACGACAAGCGGTTCCTCCGCCGGGTTATCCGATATTTTTCCGATGCGCTTGCCCTCGACCTGATCGTGACCACCGGCGGGACCGGTGTCGATCCGCGCGACGTCACGCCCGACGCCACGGCCGAGATGATCGATCGCGACATTCCGGGAATGGCCGAGGCCATGCGCGCGGCCAGTCTCGCGTCGGTGCCCACCGCCACTTTCTCCCGTGCCGTCGCAGGCGTCCGGGGCCGGACGCTGATCGTCAATCTTCCCGGCAGCCCAGCCGGCGCCCGGGACAACCTTCTGGCGATTCTGGAAACGATGCCCCACGCCATCGACAAGATACGGGGTACGGGCGGGGATTGCGTCTAGAAGGGCGGACTCGTCAGCTCTCACTCATCCGGCGGCAATCCCGCCACCAGGCCGCCGTCGTCAGGCGCGCCGAGGCCGCCTTCCCCCAGCGTTATCGATACGTAAAGTAGTCCGAGGCGACGAAACCCTTCATGGATGGCATCGGAGATTTCCGGGTCCGATAAACGGGTGATTTCGTCCGGGGAGACTTCGATCCGGGCGGCGGATCCTTCGATGACGACCCGGCAACCGGCGAATCCCAGTTCGCCAAGGAGCGCTTCGCAGTCGCCCGACCGTGTCACCTTCCCTGCGCCGATCCCCCCGTCACTTGCAGAGCATGCCATCCTGAACCTCGCTGAAGTCGTCGTCGCGCGGGACGAGAATGTCGCGCGGTTCCCCCGGGGAAACGATCCGGACGAGAAACGGCGACGCCGTATCCGGCTTGGTGTACCGACTGTAGATCTTGGCCAGCAGCGCCATCGGTTCCGGTTCCCATTTTGTGCCGAAAATGGCGACCGAGGGGCCGGGGCAGCCCTGCGAATAATAGACGGTCGGAAAGGGGGACCGTTCCTGCATCGCGGCGCAGAGCGATTCCAGACGACGGTTGGTTTCCTTGTTCTGGGAAACGACGACCTTGCGGCCGTCGGCCAACCGGAAGTGCCGCCCCACCTTCAGCAGGTTCAGGTCGGCCATCGTCACGTCGTCCGAGTGGTCGAACAGGTCGCGCACCTTGATCGCGAAGGTCTTGTCGGCCAGAAGGCACCCTCCGGCCGGGCACGGATAGTCGACGACCCCGAGATCTTCCGCCAGTGCGATCTGCTCCTTTCGCGACCGGCCGGTGATGCCGAGCAGCTTTTCGCGGTCGACCCACCCCTCGCGTTCGGGGAGAGTGGGTTCGAAATGGTGTGCCGACAGCGGTCTTAGCACGATGTCGCGGCATCCGGAGTGCTTCTCGATGAAATGGATCGAATCCGCGCGTTGCGACATGGGGCGCTGGCCGATCACTTCACCGGTCACGAGGAAGGACGCGCCGATCGAAGCCATGTACGTCTTCGCCGTCCGGAAGGTGTAGATCCGGCAATCGATGCAGGGGTTCATCCCCGTTCCCCGGCCGTGGGACGGGTTCCGGATCACATCGACGTAGTCCTGCCCCTTGACGATCGTCTTGATCGGGATCCCCATCTCGACCGCCACGACCTGTGCCTGGGAATGGCAACCGGCTCCGTTCGAGTCTCCCCCGCGGGAGCAGGTGCAAAACGGGGAGGTGAAATGGAGCGCGTGCAGTTCGATTCCCTGGTCTGCGATCATCCGGGCGGCAAGCGTGCTGTCGAGCCCCCCTGAAAGGAGAATGACGGCGCGGCGCGGCGATGATGTCGGGTCTTTCGGAGTCATGCGGTACGACTTCCTTCCTTAGGTGTAATCGGATCGGGAGAGCGGGGTATGCTGCCGGCGGTCATCGCCGCAAACGGGGCAGGCCGCATTCCGGGGCACATGGGTCACGTTGATGGCTCCCGTCAATGTGTCGATCGTCAGCAGCCTCCCGGAAAGCGGTTCGCCGGCACCGGTAAGCAGCTTGACGATTTCCATCGCCTGCCACGATCCCAAAATGCCCGCCGCGGCGCCGACGATACCGACCCGGGCGGAACCGATCGAGTCCTCGGGCGCGGGAATATCGGGCAGGAGACAGCGAAGGCATGGTCCCTGTCCGGGAATGATCGTAAGCAGCTGTCCCCCGAAACGGAGCACCCCCGCATGGACGAGGGGTGTTCCCGTCAGGACGGCGGCATCGTTGCACAGGAATTTGGCCGGGAAATTGTCGGTCCCGTCGACGACGGCGTCGTAAAGGTCGAACAGGCGGCATGCATTGTCGGCCGTCAGCAGTTCCGGGTATGCGTCAATGGGCATGTCGGGCCGGAATGCGGAAAGCGTTTCCGCCGCCGAAGCCGTCTTCCAGGACCCTACGTTGGCTGCAGGGTGCAGAATCTGCCGGTTGAGGTTGGTCGCATCGACACGGTCGCCGTCGATGATGCCGAGCCGTCCGACGCCCGCTGCAGCCAGGTATAAAAGCGCAGGGGATCCGAGCCCCCCGGCTCCGACGACGAGGACCGACGAGGCGGACAGCTTTTCCTGCCCGGCGACGCCGATCTCTTCAACGAGGATGTTCCGGCTGTAGCGCAAGAGGTTGTCTTGAGGCAAGGTCACGGGGATGATTATACCGTAGAAATCCCGCCGGCTCCTGTTAGCATAGGTTTACAGACGGATACCGTCGGACCATGGGGGGTGCGCTTGCCGATCGACGTCGGGCCATACCGGGAAAAGGAATTTCCCGTCACGGCAAAATTTGTTTACCTGAACCACGCCGGAGTCTCTCCGATTCCTGCTTCAGCGGCCGAGGCCGGAATCCAGGTGCTCGCGCGCGCTCGCGACGAAGGCGCCGTAAAACTTCGGAAATGGACCGAAACCGGCAATGAGGCGAGGCGCCGCTTTGCCCGGCTTGTGGGCGCTTCGCCCGAAGAGATCGCTTTCATCAAGAACACCTCCGAGGGGCTGTCGATCATCGCGGCCGGCTTTCCCTGGAAGGAAGGCGACAACCTCGTCACCTCGAATGTCGAGTTCCCCTCGAACATATACCCGTGGATGCGCCTTCAATCTCGAAACGTCGAAGTGCGCATGGTTCCCGCGCGTGACGGACGGGTACGGAAGGAAGACCTGTTCAAGGCGTGCGACGGGAAAACCCGGCTGATCACGTTGTCTTCGGTCGAATTTTCGAACGGCTACCGGAACGACCTGTCCGGCATCGGCGAGTTTTGCCAGCACCATGGCATCTTTTTCTGCGTCGACGGGATCCAGAGCCTCGGAGTGCTGCCGATGGACGTCAAGTCCTACGGGATCGACGCCCTGGCGGCGGACGGACACAAGTGGATGATGTCCCCCGACGGAATCGGTGGGCTCTACGTTTCGAAGGAAGTGATGGAAATGATCGAGCCGGTCATCCTCGGCTGGCATTCCGTCACGAACCGGTTCGACTTCGAGACCTACGATTTCCGGCTTTCTCCCGACGCGCGCCGCTACGAACCGGGCAGTTTCAACTCTGTGGGGCTGGCGTCGTTTAATGCCTCGCTGAACCTGTTGCTGACGGTCGGCGTCGACCGGATTCACGAACGGGTCCGCCGCCTGACCGAGGGTGTCATCGATTCGGCGCTGAAGGCGGGCTTCGAGGTAGTCTCTCCACGAAACCCCGAAGAGCGGTCGGGCATCGTAACTTTCAAGATACCGGGGATTGATTGCAACGCCCTGAGCAACGCATTGCTCGACCGGAATATTGTCTGCGCGCCACGGGCCGGCGGTCTTCGGATCTCACCTCATTTCTACAACACGCCCGAGGAGATCCAGCGTCTTTTTGAAGCCATCGACGCGGAACGCGGAGCTTAGGAAGCCGGGCAAGGAGAAAAGAGGACGATGGACGAGAGCAACCAGGTCGGAAGCATCCTCCTGATCGACGACGACGACCTGATTCAGGCCGTGTTCGGAGAATTCCTCAAATCGCGCGGGCACGATTTTTTGTCCGCCGGCGACGGGGAGAACGGCATCCGGATGGCTCACCGATTCATCCCCGACCTGATCTTTCTCGACATCTCGATGCCCGTGATGGACGGCCTCGAAGCCTGCCGCCGGCTCAAGGCCGACCCGGCCACGAAACGGATTCCCGTGGTCATGTTCACCTCCATGACCGACCGCGAATCCCGCCTGAAGGCGCTCAAGGCGGGTGCCGACGACTTCCTGAACAAGCCGATCGACGGAACCGAACTGCTCGTCCGCGTTGCCAACCTGCTCAAGGTAAAGCGTTACCAGGATTTTCTCGAGGAGCACAGCCGCATCCTCGAGGCGACGGTCGCCGACCGCACGCGCAGGCTTCGCGAGGCTTTGCTCGACACGGTTCAGCGATTGACGCTGGCGGCAGAGTTCCGCGACGTCGACACCTATATCCACGTCAGGCGGATCAGTTATTTCACCGAGATCCTGGTCAAGGCGTTTGGCATGTCCGACGAAGAGGCCGACATCATGTTCTACGCCAGCCCGATGCACGACATCGGCAAGGTAGGAATACCCGATGCGATCCTTCTTAAGCCGGGCGATCTGACAGGGGGCGAAAGGGAGTTGATCAAGACGCACACCACGATCGGCGCCAAGATTCTCAGCGGGTCGGAAAGTCCTTACCTGAAATCAGCCGAAAAATTCGCGCTTTACCACCACGAGCGTTGGGACGGGACCGGCTACCCGAACGGGTTGAAGGGGGAACAGATCCCGATCGAGGGACGAATCCTGAACATCATCGACCAGTACGACGCGCTGCGCAGCCGCCGCCCCTACAAGCCGGCCTTCGACCACAAATGCGCGATGCGGATCATCGAACTTGGCGACGGCCGTACACGACCCGAGCATTTCGACCCCAGGGTGCTCGGCACTTTCATGGCGAACGAACAAACCATTCACCGGACCTACGAAGAACACCTCGAAATGTAGCGGTGGCGCGACTTCCCCCAGCCGTTCAATGGGGGGCGAAGCGTTTTTCGCGGGCGAACAGCGCCGCGCCGAGCGCACCCGCGATCTGGGGTTCCTCGGGGACCAGAAGACGAACCCGCAACCGCTCCTCGATCGCTTTTCGCGCAGCCCTGTTTTTCGCCACCCCTCCCGTCATGACGACCGGCTGGACCACACCGACACGGTCGGCGAGCGCCGCGATCCGGTCGGCGATCGCGGTATGGATGCCCCAGGCGATATCGGCCGGCGCCGCGCCCGACGCGATCAGCGAGACAACCTCGGATTCGGCGAATACGGTGCACATCGAACTGACCGAAAGGGGGCGCGTGGATTGGAGTGCGCGTTCCCCCATCTGCTCGAGGTCGAGTTCGAGAGTCCTTGCCATGACTTCGAGAAAGCGTCCCGTCCCGGCGGCGCACTTGTCGTTCATCGCGAAATCGCTCACGCGGCCGTTGGGACCGATCCGGATGACCTTGCTGTCCTGACCGCCGATGTCCAGGACGGTTACCGCGTCGGGGAACAGCTGCCGCGCACCTCGGGCGTGGCAACCGATTTCGGTGAGCGACAGGTCGCTGGCGGGCACACGTTCGCGTCCGTACCCCGTGGAAACGGTGAAGGCGATTTCGGAGGCGATTGCGCATGCGGATGCGAGCGCAGACTTCATGGCCTCGGCGTATGCGCGCGCGATCGAGGCGCCGGTTGCGACCACCGCCTGTCCCGCGATCGTCCCCTGTTCGTCGATCAGGACGACGTCGGTCGACAGCGAGCCCACGTCGACCCCGGCGAAGAGAAGTCCCCCCGGCATCAGATGGTCTCGATCGTATACGCGCGGTTCCCGAGTCCCAGCTCTTCGCCGTAGGCGAGCTGGATCGTCCAGTCGATCGCAGGATGGGTTTCCCGGAACGGGTCGCGTCCGGCCGCCTTGATCACAAGATCCGCGCAGGCCTGGTCGAGTGCGACGGGATCGTCCGAGGCGAGGATACCGACATCGGGCGCCATCGGGCGGTCGTTGTGTCCGTAACAGTCGCAATAGGGAGAAAGCTGATTGACGAATGCGACGTAGAGGAGGCGGTCCTTCTTGCCCTGCACAGCGCCAAGCGCGTGCTCGACCATTTTTTTCTGGACGGTCGAGGAGGCCTCGTTCCAGTTGACGTTGATCGTTTTTTCCGGACAAAGGACGATGCAGTCCGCGCAGCCGATGCAGATTTTCGGATCGATGAACGCCGCTTCGGAAACGATCTCGATGGCGCCGGCCGGGCAATGGGCGATGCAGGTGCCGCAAGAGGTGCAGTTCTTCGGATTGACAGCCGGGGCTACCGTCGAGTGCTGGGCTAGCTTCCCCTGGCGGGCGGAGCAGCCCATGCCCAGGTTCTTGATCGTGCCGCCGAATCCGGAGAGCTCGTGTCCCTTGAAGTGGGTAACGACGACCATGGAATCGGCGTGGAAGATCTCGCCCCCGATGGCGACTTCCCGGTAGATCTTTCCGTCGATCGGCACCTTGACGGCGTATTCCCCCCGAAGTCCGTCCGCGATGATGAGAGGCGCGTCCACGACCGAATAAGCGAATCCGTTGGTGATGGCGCATCGAAGGTGGTCGATGCTGTTGGCGCGGGTCCCGACGTAGAGCGTGTTGGTGTCGGTCAGGAAAGGCTTACCGCCGAGCGCCGCGATCTTTTCGACGATCGTGCGAAGGAATATCGGGCGAATGAACGACGTGTTTCCCTTTTCGCCGAAATGAAGCTTGACCGCCGTCAGCGATTTTTTGCCGATTTTCCCTGCGAGACCGGCCTTGTCGAGCAGGGCGCCGGTCTTGTCGAGCAGGCCGTTTCCGTGCCGGGCCGAAAAATCCGTAAACCAAACGATTGACGACATGCAGAATTCCCCTCCCCGTTGACATTGTCCAAGGTGTCGATTATACTACCACTTCATTGAATCATTGGTTGGCGCTTCCCCATCATCCTCTGGAGGTTTAGACCCATGAGCTTCAAAGTTGGGGATATGGCAGTCTACCCCGCACAGGGTGTCGGAATCATCCAGGCTATCGAAACAAAAACGT
>JANXPS010000111.1 GCA_025357175.1 Deltaproteobacteria bacterium
CGGAATGCGAAGCAAAGCTTCGGGTTGCGCGCATGCTCGCACTTGCCGGCGACGCCGTTGTCGAGCAGCGGCCCCTCGAGGTTGCCGAACACGATGTCGCGGTAGCGCAGGGCATCGGCCACGTTGCGGAAAATGTCGCGCCCGTCGTCGGGCGGCAGCATGCCCTCGGGCCAGGCCGTGCCCATCATGATGTCGCCGACGGCGACGACGCCGAGAATGTTCGGTGGCGGCGCGGGCAGGGGGCGGGCGGTTATGGCGCCATCGCCCCAGGAGGGATCGGCTGCAAACACATGCCCGGCCGGGAGCGACTGGACCGCCAGGGCGAGCAACAGGATTATTGGGAAATGGAACGGGTGCCTCAAGGTATGTCGGCGTGGCATGGTTTCCCTGCGTTAATCCGGTATCGGTGACGGCACCCGTTGAATCCATTATACGCCAGATCGTTTTGCAGACCGGGCGGCGGCCGGACCTGCGGGGCGCAATCGGTGGTATCATGGAGCTTGTCATCACGGGGGCGAAACGGATTCGACGTGGACGTCGATGCTCCTGGGTTGCGTGCCGAGGCCCCGCTGTCCTCGTAAAAAGCGGGAACCAATAGTCGCAAACGACTATTCTTACGCTCTCGCGGCTTAGGCCGTGAGCGTCCGACTGCCGAGTTCCCTCGTAGGTAGAAGGGCGTCACGCTAGAGGGATAGCCCCAATCTCCTGCCCGGGGGGAGGAATGGCGAAATCAATCCGGGATTGCGCGGAGGGGACCCTGCCGATGGGGGACCCCGAGGGCGAAACTTAAATCATCGGAAACGCACGTAGTAGCCCTGAGTAAAGAGTTTGCGGACGGGGGTTCGACTCCCCCCGCCTCCACCAAGTGAACTTCCAGCACAGTCCGAGAAAGACCAAAAAGCCCCGAGAAATCGGGGTTTTTTGTTGCCTTGCGTCCGGTGGCGTTCGGTGGAGAACGGGGGCTTCCGGGCATTTTGGGGGCCTCTTTGGGGGCATGATGGGGCTGGCCGGAATCAGAGGCCCCCAAAATGGGAGGTTTCCCATGCCCCCAAGGATTTCCTGAACACGATCCTCACCACGAAGGTGTTCGGGGCAATCCGGATGTCGTTATTCGACGAGGGGTGGAAGATGTGGCGATGGCGGGGGGAAGACCGAATCCAGGCTCACGCGCCCGCCGTCGATTTCCTCAGTTTCGCGACGTCCCGCAGCGGCGGCGCCCCGAACGTGCGGTTGTACTCGCGGCTGAACTGCGAGGGGCTCTCGTACCCGACCCGGAACGCGGCGTTCGCTACATTGAAACCGTCGTTCAGCATCAATCGCCTCGCCTCGTTCAGCCTGAGCCATTTCTGGTACTGCAGCGGGCTCATCGCGGTGAGTCGGCGGAAGTGTTGGTGCAGGCTCGACGGACTCATGTGGACGCGTTCCGCAAGGTCCTCGACGCGCAACGGCGAGGAATAATTCTCGATCAGCCATTCGATGGCCCGGGAAACGAAGTGGCTCTGGCTGCCGACCGACACGAGCTGGCGCAAGCGCCCCGCCTGATCGCCCGTCAACAGTCGGTAGTGGATTTCGCGCTGCACCAGCGGAGCCAGCACCTCGATCGCATCCGGCTCGTCGAGCAGGTCCGTGAGCCGCATGAACGACTCCAGCAGCATCGGCGTGACCGTGCCGACCGCCATCCCCTTGGCGACCGGGCGATCCTTCGGCTGCGGCAGGCGGTTCTTCGCGAGCATTTCGGCCATCATTCGCAGGTCGAGCTTCAGGACCAGCCCCAGGCAGGGCCGCTCCCGGCTCGCCTTGACGACTTCGGAACTCGCGGGGACGTCGAGCGACGCGATCAGGAAGCGCTCGCAGTCGTAAGCGAAGCTGTCCTCTCCCATCAACATCCGCTTCGCCCCTTGGACGACGAGGACAACACTGGGCTCGACCCGGCAGATGCCCGGTGGCGTTGGCGCTTCGCGGCGGAAAAAAGCAAGGTTGGGGATCGGCGTAGACCGATCCCCCGTGCCTTCGGTCCAGCGCCCGATCGTGCTCGCCAGCGCCGCGCGGATCATGTCCGGGGAAAGCCTCGCGTTATCGTGTGCCATGCCGCTCGATTTGCCTCTCATCGTAGGAAAAGGCTATCGTGGGCACATATTGATGTCAATATCCTGCTGGCATTGTAGGATCAGGCATGAAATGTGTCGGATCGTTCTACCCCCTCCGCCGGGTCCGCTGCTACGTTGATCGTATGTCGAACCCGAACCATCGAAGTTATCCGTGAATCGAGGAACCAGGAGGGAACGCATATGAGATCGAAGAGCCTGATGTGGCGCAACGGATTCATCCGCAGCGCGGTCGTTGCTTGTGCGGCAACGCTGGTCAGCGGTCAACTCTGTTTGGCTCAAGCACTTCCGCCACCGAGCAAGGAGGCTGCCGTGCAACTGACTCAGGAATGGGATAAGACCTTCGCCAAGAGCGAAAAGGTCGATCACCGGAAAGTCACTTTCAGGAACCGCTACGGCATCACCCTCGCGGGCGATCTGTACCTGCCGAAGAACATCGCCGGTCGGCGGCTGTCAGCGCTCGCCGTCACCGGGCCGTTCGGTGCGGTGAAAGAGCAATCCTCCGGCCTGTATGCGCAAACCATGGCGGAACGTGGATACGTCACCCTCGCGTTCGATCCGTCGTACACGGGCGAGAGCGGCGGGGAGCCCCGCAACGTCCCCTCGCCGGACATCAACACCGAAGACATCAGCGCCGCGGTGGACTTCCTCGGTCTCCACCCTGCGGTCGACCGCAACCGCATCGGCATCATCGGCGTCTGCGGATTCGGCGGCATGGGGCTGAGTGCCGCGGCGGTCGACAAGCGGATCAAGGCCGTAGTCACCACGAGCATGTACGACATGTCGCGGGTCATGTCGAAGGGTTACTACGACAAGCTTCCCAAGGAACGACGCTCGCAGATGCTGGAGGAGATGAGCCGGCAACGCTGGGCAGACGTCGAGAAGGGTTCTCCGACCCCGGGGCCGCGAATTCTGCCCGAGACACTGGATGGCGTCACCGATCCCGTCATCCGGATGTACTTCGACTACTACCGCACGCCTCGCGGGTTCCACAAGCGTTCGGTCAATTCCAACGGCGCCTGGACGGCCACGGG
>JANXPS010000119.1 GCA_025357175.1 Deltaproteobacteria bacterium
TTCGAACCGCCGCGGGCGGGCGACGTCCGCGATTCGCTCGCCGACATTTCCCTCGCGCGGCAACTGCTCGGATACGAGCCGAAGGTCCGCTTCGCCGAAGGGCTGGCGCGGGCGATGGACTACTACCGCTCGATCGCCTGATCGGCTCTCATCCCCCATGCGCATCCTGTAATAGCGGTGATCAGGAAAGCTTGCGGCAGCACACCAGGAAAGCCGAGTGGGAAAACATCCACTGGACCGGGCGAACGGACATCCCCTTGACGTGCCAGGGGCGGTGGATCACCTCGAACGTCTCGGCCTCGGTGAAGCCACCGTGCGCGTCGACCGCGTCGACGAACTGCTTGACCTGCATCGTGGAGGGCAGGTAGACGAGGATGATGCCGCCGGGCGCCAGCGAAAGCGCGGCGTGCGGGACGACGTGCCACGGTTCGGGCAGATCGAGGACGATCCGGTCGACGTCGCGCTCGGCGATCCCCTGGTAGATGTCGCCCACCTTGACCGTGTGGTTGGGGCACTCGCCCAGGAAGCGGGTGACCGTGTTCGCGCCGCTTTCGGCGAAGTCCTCGCGAATTTCGTAGGTGACCAGCGTCCCGTCGGGCCCGATCGTCTCGAGCAGCTTGACCGACAGCGCGCCCCAGCCGATGCCCGCCTCGACCACGGACGCACCGGGGAAGATGTCGGCCCAGAGCATGATCGGCCCCGTATCCTTGGGGTAGATGATCTGCGCATGCCGTTTCTGGTTCATCACGTACTGGATGTAGGTCGGGCGGAAATAGCGGTACTCGGCGCCCATCTGGGTCCAGGCGCGGCCGGCGTCGGCTTTTCCGATGATGTCGTCGTGCGACAGGTTCCCCTTGTGGGTTCCGTGAACCTTGCCGGCCTTGAGCACCAGCATCTTCTCTTCGCCCTTGGGGTCGACGATGATCACGTCTTCCCCCTCGCGCATCGGGCCTCTCGGATTTCGAACGCTCACGCTGGCTCCTTGCCGGAAGCCGCACGGGCTCCGGTCGCTGATTTTGCGGCATCCTGCGCGGCGCGCTCGACCGTCTTCGCCTTCATCCTGCAATATCCGCACGTCTGCGCCAGCGTCGGCGCACCGCAGCGGTCGCAGAGGTGCGTCCCGGCGGGGGAGCCGTCGTCTTTTATCGCCGGCTCGAACTCGCCGCTCTCGGCCGCCGCTTTCGCCATGGCCTCGCGGACCGGGTTGCCCGGGTCGAGAAAGCCGGTGTAGAACGCCATCCGGCTGCCCGGCATCCGCTCCTCGATGATGGAGAGCGCCTCCTTGAAGATGAGCGACGTCGCCTGCTCGCTCATCGGGCACTCCTCGATGACGAAATCGATCCCCTTGAGGAAGGCGTACGATGCGGTTTCCTGCTCGGAGAGGCGCCAAAGCGGCTTGACCTTGCGGACGAGCCCTTCGCCCGCCGCCGCCAGGAGCGGGTGCTGCCTCGCGATGTGGCTTTTCTGCCAATGGAGAACGTTGCCCAGCAGCCGCCCCGACTCGTCGTCGAGGTTGTGCCCGGTCGCAACCACGGTGAAGTTTCCCTCGGCCGCCACCCGGTTGAAGAAGTGGCGCTTGATGGCGCCGCACACCGAGCACTCGTGCTTCTTGTTGGCGCGGGCCGCCTCGGGGATCGGGACGCCCTCGTCGCGCAGGTCGACGATGATCGCCTTCTTGCCCCGCGCCTCGGCGAACGCGATCACCTTTTCCTTCGACCGGTCGGAATAGCCGGGAATGCCGAGGCCGATGTAGAGGCCTTCGGCATCGTAGCCCATCTCGAGCAGCTCGTCCCAGAGGACGAGGCTGTCCTTGCCGCCGGAAACGCACACGAGAATCCGATCGTCGCGGGAGAACAGCCGCTGCTTGCGGATGCCCTCCTCGACCTGTCGCCGGAAGAAAATGAAGAAACAGTCGGGGCAGAATGCGGCGTTGTGGCTGCGTAGCTCGACCGCCGCGGTCGCCTTGCGGCACCGCTTGCATTTCATGAGAGGTTGCTCAACCGCCTGATACGACGGAGACGATGTCGATCGTCTCGCCATCGGCGACCCGGTGGTCGCGCGTCAGCAGCTGCTTGCCCGAGGTGACGATGACGGTGGCGGGGCGGTGGCCGGTCTCGGCGAGGATATCCTTGACGACGCGGGGGCCGGGGATTTCGAAGATTCGATTTTTTTGGGGAATCCGGACACAGATCATGCGCATCATTGTAACATCGTAATGTCGCCGCCCGAACATCACTTACCGGAGGAACGAAAAATGAAGACGAATCATCGGATCGCCCTGTCGCTGGTCGCCGCCGCCGCAGCCGCCGCCATGATCGGATGCTCCAAGCAGGAGGCCCCCAAGACGGAAGCCCCGCCCGCCGCCCCGCCTGTCGCATCCGCCCCGGCAGCCGCTTCCGCTGCGGGCGCGCCCGATGTGGCCGCCTCGAAGGTGCTCTTCGAGCAGAAATGCTCCATCTGCCACAAGATCGACCGGGCGACCTCCCGCCAGGAAACGCGTGAAGCGTGGACCGGTCTCGTCGAGAAGATGCAGGCAAAGCAGCCCGGGTCGATCAGCGACGACGAAGCCGGCAAGATCATCGACTTCCTGACCGCCGAGCACGGCAAGAAATAAACCCATTCAAGGAGAAATGCCGATGAACGCAAGACGTTCGATGATGCTTTGGAGCATCGCGCCAAGCGGGAACGGCAACTGCTCGAAGCGCTCGACAATGGGCCGGCCAGCATCGACGACCTGACTGCCCGCAACTATCGCGGCACGCCGGAGCCGCTCATGCGCTTCGCCCGTGCCCAAACGCTGGCGGGACTCTTGAAACTGCAAACCGAAGGCAAGGCGGTTCCACTCCCAAATGAACGTTGGCTGCGTGGG
>JANXPS010000149.1 GCA_025357175.1 Deltaproteobacteria bacterium
CCCGCCGCCAAGGAACTCGTGGTGGCGGATCTCAACCGGATCGTGGCCGAGACGCTCCGCTTTCTCGAGGTCGATTTCGGCCGGCGGGGCGTCGTGCTCGCCGTCCGGCTTCACCCGGGCCCGCTGCCCCTGTTCGCGGACGACAAGCAGATCAAGCAGGCGCTGATGAACGTGCTCCTCAACGCCGAGGAGTCGACCGACAAGAAGCCCCCCCGCATCACGGTGGAGACCGGGCTTCGCCGGGGGCGCCCCTGGGTGCGTGTCACCGACAACGGTCGCGGGATTCCGACCGCCGACCGTCGGCAGATCTTCAAGCTGTTTTTCACCACCCGCCGAAGCGGCAGCGGCCTCGGGTTGCCCATCGTCCGGCAGATCGTACGCGACCACGGCGGGCGGATCACCGTCCGGAGCCGCGAGGGGGTCGGGACCGCGATCACCTTCTCGCTCCCTTCCGAAGAGAATTTCAAGACGACGACGTCGCACGCCGCGGGGAAAACGATGCTGCCGGAAAGGGTGAAATGAAGGCCAGGATATTCGTGTTCGACGACGACGCGGACAGCCTCGGCAGCGTTGTGGCGACGCTTAGGCGCGACGGCTACGACGTCCACCCTTTCGTCGATCCGGCCGAGGGCCTGGCGCGGCTTGCATCGGAAGGGGCCGACGTCGTCCTGACGGATCTGCGGATGCCGGGGCTGACCGGCATGGACGTGATCCGGCGACTCGCGGACGACGACGGCGGAGTACCGGTCGTCGTGATGACCGCCTACGGTTCGGTCGAAAGCGCGGTCGAGGCCGTGCGGGCGGGTGCCTCCGATTTCCTGATGAAGCCGATCGAGATCCCGCGCCTTCGCGCCGCCGTGTTCAAGGCGGTCAAGGAACGGTCGATGCGAAAGGAGATCGTCCGGCTGCGGGAACAGGTCGGCGCGGCCGGCGATATCGAGGGGATCGTCGGCAGTTCCAGGGCGATGGAAGACGTCCTGCGACGCATACGCCTCGTCGCCCCCACGCGGATGAACGTGCTCATCCAGGGTGAAAGCGGGACGGGCAAGGAACTCGTCGCACGGGCGATCCACCGCCTGAGTCCCCGCGACGGACACCCGTTTCTTCCCATGAATTGCGCCGCCATCCCCGAGACGCTGCTGGAATCCGAGCTGTTCGGCTACGAGAAGGGCGCTTTCACGGGGGCGACCGCCACCCGCCAGGGGAAGATGGAACACGCCGAGGGGGGCACGCTCTTCCTGGACGAGGTCGGCGAGATCCCCCCGGCCATACAGGCAAAGCTGCTCCGCGCGATCGAGCAGAAAGAGTTTTCCCCGGTCGGCGGTTCCCGCGTCATCCGCGTCGACGTCCGGATCATCGCGGCGACCAACCGCGACCTGGCCGCCCGCGTGGCCGAGGGGCAGTTTCGCGAAGACCTTTACTACCGGCTCAACGTCTTCCCGATTCTCGTGCCGCCGCTGCGCGACAGGCGCGAGGACATCCCGAAGCTCGCCGAAACGCTGATGGCCGAGGTTGCCTCGGACAACGGGTTTCCGCCGAAGCGGCTGTCGCCTGCAGCAATGAGGGTTCTGCTCGCGTGCCGCTGGCCCGGCAACGTGCGGCAGTTGCGAAACGCGCTCGAGACCGCGTCGCTCATCGCACCCGGCGAAGTGATCGAACCCGATGCGCTGCCGGCGGAGGTGATGGAGGGCATCCTCCCCCCGACATCGGCGGCGCCAATCCCCCTCCCCGGTCCCAAGACGATGGAAGAGGCCGAACGGGACGCGATCCGTGCGGCGCTCGAAAAGACGGGAGGAAACAAGACCCGGGCGGCGAAGCTGCTCGGCATCGGTCTGCGCACCCTGCATCGCAAGCTCAAGTAGTTCCGCTTTCCGGAGCCGCCACAGTGCCATAACGGCGTGGTCGCCAGGCATCTCTGGCACGACTTGCCGCGGCCTGCTTTTCGCCAACCGCCCCGTAACTCCACAACCATATGATAATAAAGCGATAAGTTCCCTGCGGCGGTTTATACGTCCCGGGCACGGAAGTTGTACTGCCTATGGCCGGAGGATTTGCATGGGGCCCAGGATCGTGGTCATAACGGACGCAGAGTCCGGCGACTTCGGCGGCATCGGACCGTTGCTTGGCGCACTTTCCGACGCCGGTGCCGAGCCCGAACTCTTCACCGACAGCGATGCGGGGCTGACGATGGCTGCGGGCGGCCTGGCCGACCTGGTGGTAGTGGACCTCGATTCCCCATCGCTTGGCGGGATCGACGGAATGATGAAGATCGGCCGCGTGGCCGCCCGGATCCCGGTGCTGCTGCTGGCCGGGGAAAACAGCCGGGCGCGCCGCATGTGGGCGGTCGAGGTGGGCGTCGTCGGTTACGTGACCAAACCGGTCGACGGAAAGACGCTGGCCCGCTTCATCGAGAAGGTGCTCAAGGGATTCTAGAACAACGAGGGACATAAGCAGGGTCATCAAAGAAGCGAAAAGGAGCTACTGCAATGGCAAAGATCATCGGTATCGACCTGGGCACGACCAACTCGGTCGTGGCGGTCATGGAAGGCGGCGAGCCCAAGATCATCATCAACGAGGAGGGCGCGCGCCTGACCCCGTCGGTCGTCGGCTTCGGCAAGAACGGCGATACGCTCGTCGGGCAGGTCGCCAAGCGGCAGGCCGTCCTCAATCCCGAAAACACCGTGTTCTCGATCAAGCGGTTCATGGGGCGGCGCTACGACGAGGTCAACGACGAGATGAAGCTCGTCCCGTACCGGGTCGTCAAGGGAACCGCGCAGGATGCGCGCGTCAACGCCGGCGGGAAGGAATACACCCCGCAGGAAGTCTCCGCGATGATCCTCGGCAAGCTCAAGAAGGCCGCGGAAACCTACCTGGGCGAGGAAGTGAAGCAGGCGGTCATCACCGTTCCCGCGTATTTCAACGACTCGCAGCGGCAGGCGACCAAGGACGCGGGCCAGATCGCGGGCCTCGAGGTGCTTCGCATCATCAACGAGCCGACGGCGGCGGCGCTGGCGTACGGCCTCGACAAGAAGAAGAACGAGCTGATCGCGGTGTTCGACTTCGGCGGCGGCACCTTCGACATCTCCGTTCTCGAAGTCGGCGACAACGTCGTCGAGGTCAAGTCGACCAACGGCGACACGCACCTGGGCGGCGACAACATCGACCAGAAGATCATCGAGTGGATCGTCGACGAGTTCAAGAAGGACCAGGGGATCGACCTGTCCAAGGACCGCACGGTGCTTCAGCGCCTCAAGGAAGGGGCCGAGAAGGCCAAGATCGAGCTTTCCTCCACGACGGAAACCGAGATCAGCCTGCCGTTCATCACGGCCGACGCCACGGGTCCCAAGCACCTCCAGCTCAAGCTGTCGCGTGCGAAGTTCGAATCGATGATCGACGACATCCTGAAGCGGGCGCTTCACCCCTGCGAGCAGGCGGTCAAGGACGCGGGCATCGACGTCGGCAAGATCGACGAAGTCGTGCTGGTCGGCGGCTCCACGCGCATCCCGAAAGTCATCGATATGGTCAAGAAGTTCTTCGGAAAGGATCCCCACCAGGGCGTCAACCCGGACGAGGTCGTCGCGGCGGGCGCGGCGGTCCAGGCGGGCGTGCTCGGCGGAGAGGTCAAGGACCTGCTGCTGCTCGACGTGACGCCGCTGTCGCTGGGCATCGAGACGCTGGGCGGGGTCATGACCAAGCTGATCGAGCGCAACACGACGATCCCGGTCCGCAAGAGCGAGGTATTCACGACGGCGGCCGACAGCCAGCCGAGCGTCGAGATCCACGTGCTGCAGGGCGAGCGCGAGATGGCGTCCGCCAACCGGACGCTGGGCCGCTTCAACCTCGAGGGGCTCCCGCCGGCACCGCGCGGCCTGCCCAAGATCGAGGTGACGTTCGACATAGACGCCAACGGCATCCTGCATGTCAACGCCAAGGACACGGGCACGGGCAAGGAGCAGAAGATCACGATCACCGCATCGACCGGGCTCTCCAAGGACGACATCGACA
>JANXPS010000175.1 GCA_025357175.1 Deltaproteobacteria bacterium
GGATGTTCCGGCCCCCTTCCGAGATCGGCAGCATCGTCAAGCAGATGGTGGAGATCGGCGTCAAGTCGGTACCGGTCGTCGCGGTGACCGCCACCTTCACCGGGATGGTGCTCGCGCTCCAGAGCTACTCGGGCTTCCAGCGCTTCCAGGCCACCAGTTTCGTCGGGTCGGTCGTCGCCCTGTCGATCACGCGCGAACTGGGCCCCGTCTTCGCGGGGCTCATGGTGTCGGGCCGCGTCGGCGCCTCGATCGCGGCCGAGCTGGGCACGATGAAGGTCACCGAGCAGATCGACGCGCTCGTGACGCTGGCGACCAATCCGGTGAAATATCTCGTGGTGCCCCGGGTCGTCGCGGCGACGCTGGTGATGCCGCTGCTGGTCGTTTTCGCCGACCTGCTCGGCATCGCGGGCGGCTACTTCGTCTCCGTGAAACTGCTGGGTGCCAATCCGTACATCTACCTGAACAAGACGTTCCAGTACCTCCAGATGAAGGACATCCTCACCGGCCTGGTCAAGGCCTCCGTCTTCGGCTGCCTGATCGCCCTCATCTCCTGCTACCACGGCTTCATCGCGGACGGCGGCGCCGAGGGTGTCGGACGCGCCACGACGCGGGCCGTCGTCACCTCGTCCATGGTGGTCCTGATCGCGGACTATTTCATGACGTCGCTGATGTTCTAAGGTGCGCCGATGATCGTCATCAAGGGACTGTGCAAGCGGTTCGGGACCAAGATCGTGCTCGACGGCGCCGACCTCGAGATCCCGGCGGGCAAGACCACGGTCGTCATCGGCGGCAGCGGCACGGGCAAGTCGGTGCTGCTCAAGTGCATCCTCGGCCTGCTCAAGCCCGAGGCGGGATCGATCCTGATCGAGGGCGAGGATGTCACGAAGATGGATGAGCGCGAGCTGGTGAGCGTCCGGCGAAAGTTCGGGATGCTTTTCCAGGGCGCCGCCCTCTTCGATTCGATGACGGTCGGCGACAACGTGGCGTTCGCGCTGCGGCGGCTGCGCCTTTATCCCGAAAAGCAGATCCTCGACCTGGTCGAGGAGAAGCTCGCGATGGTGGGCCTTCGCAACGTGTCGCACCTCATGCCGGCCGAGCTTTCCGGGGGCATGAAAAAGCGGGTGGGGCTGGCGCGTGCGATCGCCGCCGAGCCCGAGATCCTGCTCTACGACGAGCCGACCACGGGGCTCGACCCGATCATGGCCGACGTGATCAACGACCTGATCGTCGCGCTGCGCGAGTCGCTCGGCGTCACCGGCATCGCGATCACGCACGACATGGCCTCCGCCTACAAGATCGCGGACCGGATCGCCATGTTGTATAAAGGAAAGATCATCTCGGTCGGCACGCCCGACGAGATCCGGCACAGCGACAGCCCGATCGTCTCCCAGTTCGTCGAGGGGCGCGCGAAGGGGCCGATCACGGCCGAGCACGAAGATTTCGTAAGGTTCGTCCGGCGCCAGGGCGAACCGAATGGTCCGGAGGCCAACTGATGTCGAAAGAAGCGCGGGTGGGGATCTTTGTCCTGGTGGGGCTGCTGATCCTTACGTTTTTCACGTTCCGCGTCAGCAAGTGGGGCGGCGTCGGCGAAAAGGGCTATCTCATCACGGCCGACTTCGACACGGCGGCGGGCCTCGAGCCCAAGTCCGACGTCAAGATGGCGGGCGTTCCGATCGGCAAGGTCGAAGAGATCAAGCTGACCGGAACCCGCGCGCGCCTCGTGCTCCGGATCAACGAAGGCATCCGCATCCCGATGGATTCGATCGCGTCGATCCAGGCGCAGGGAATGCTCGGGGAAAAATACGTCGAGATCTATCCCGGCAAGTCGGTCGACCAGATGCTGGCGGCCGGCGGCAGCGTTGCCCGCACGCAGGCCCCCCAGAGCATCGACGAGCTGGTCCGGAAGGTGTCCGCGATCGGCGACGACATCAAGCGCTTCACCGACTCGCTCGCTGGAACGTTCGGGACGCCCGAGGGCAAGCAGGCGCTCTCCGACATCCTCAAGAACATCCGCGAAACCAGCGTCGCCATGAATGCCATCGTGTCGGGCAACCAGGGCAGGTTCACGACCATCATCGCCAACGTCGACCGGGTCGCAGCCGACCTCAAGGACGTCACCGCCGCCAACAAGGAAAACCTGCGCGAGACGATCGCCAACCTGCGCGCATTTTCCGAGACGCTCAAGGAGCAGACCCCCGAGCTCGCCCGCAAGATCAACGAGGCGGCCGACAAGATGGGGCGGATGGCCGACAAGGCGGGCAACATGGCCGACAACGCCACCGTCATCCTGGCGGAGAACCGCGACGGGGTCCGGGAGAGCATCGCCTCCTTCAGGGCGGCTTCGGCGAAACTCGACAACACGCTCGGTTCGGCGGGCGTGGTGATGGCGCGCATCGAGCGGGGCGAGGGGACGCTGGGCAAGCTGATCAGCGACAACTCGGTGGGCGGGTCGCTCTCCGACACGCTCGACGGAATCAACAAGCTGGTCCGCAAGGGCGACTCGCTCAAGACGTTCATCGACTACCGCCTCGAATACCGGGCCCGAAGCTCCGACTACAAGAATTACGTCTCGGTCCGATTGCAGCCGACGGCCGACAAGTATTACCTGATCGGGGTCACCGACGATCCCAAGGGCAAGCTCAAGACGCTCGACACGACCGACGTCGTGAACGGCACGGGCGGCGCTTCGACCACCCACACGGTCGAGGACCAGTACGAAAACAAGCTGCTGTTCTCCGCTCTGATCGCCAAGCGCTTTTCGGGGCTGACGATCAAGGGCGGCGTGCTCGAGTCCACGGGCGGAGTGGCGGTCGACTATCAGCTCATTCCCGACCGGCTGACGATGGGGGGCGAGGCGTTCAACTTCAGCCGCAAGGCAGATCGGCCCCATTTGAAGGCCTTCGCCAACTATGATATCGTCAAAAACCTGTTCGTCACGGGCGGCATCGACGACTTCATCAGCAAGGACAACAGGCTTCGCACGCTGTTCATGGGCTTCGGCGTCAGGTTCGCCGACGACGACCTGAAAACGTTGCTGGGCGCCATACCGATCAAACCGTAATTCAACAAATACCCACATATCCGTAAACAGGAAGGTGCGCGATGGCCAAGATTCAGAGAGCGATTCTGAGCGTGTCCGACAAAACCGGTCTCATCGAGTTTGCGAAGGGCCTGTCGACGCTGGGCGTCCAGCTGTTCGCGTCGGGCGGCACTGCGACGTCGCTCAAGCAGAACAAGGTGGCGGTGACGCTGATCGAGGACTACACGGGCTTCCCCGAAATGCTCGACGGACGTGTCAAGACGCTCAATCCGAAAATCCACGGAGGCATCCTCGCGGTTCGGGCCAAGGCCGACCACATGAAGACGATCAAGGAGCACGGCATCCTTCCGTTCGACATGGTCGTCGTCAACCTCTACCCGTTCGAGGCGACCATCGCGAAGAAGGGGTGCACCCGCGCCGAGGCGATCGAGAACATCGACATCGGCGGCCCGACCATGCTGCGGTCGGCTGCCAAGAACAGCCAGGACGTCGCGGTGGTCACCGACCCGGCCGACTACAAGGAGATTCTCGCGAAGCTGGCCAAGGGCAAGGGAAAGCTCGATGCGGCCACGCACGCCGAGCTCGGGCGCAAGGTTTTCGCCCTCACCGCACGCTACGACGCCGCGATCTCCAACTATCTCGGCAAGGGCGTCGACGCGAAGGATGAATACCCGGTGACGTTCACCGCCCAGTGGAACCGGCGGCAGACGCTGCGCTACGGGGAAAACCCCCACCAGACCTCGGCCTTCTACGCCGACGCCTCGCTCGCCGACGAGCCGACGCTGGGCGGAGCCGTCCAGTTCCAGGGCAAGGAGCTTTCCTACAACAACATCGTCGACATCGACGCGGCGCTCCAGCTCGTGCTCGAATACTCCGAGCCCGCGGCCGTCATCATCAAGCACACCAACCCCTCCGGGGTCGGCACGGGGCGCCGGCTCCTCGACGCCTTCAACAAGGCGCGCGTCTGCGATCCGGTTTCCGCGTTCGGCGGCGTCATCGGCTTCAACCGTCCCGTGACGGGCGAGGTCGCGAAAGAGATCGCCTCCACCTTCTTCGAGGCGATCATCGCCCCTTCCTACGACAAGGAAGCGAAAACGATCCTTTCGGGCAAGGCCAACCTGCGCGTGCTCGAAACGGGCGGCGCCTACGCCTGGTCCGCCGAGGCCGGCTACGAGATGAAAAAAGTGTCGGGCGGGCTGCTGCTCCAGACGCGCGACCGGTATGCGGTCACCGAGAAGCAACTGAAGGTCGTCACGAAGCGCAAGCCCACCGCCGACGAGATCAAGGCGCTGCTCTTCGCCTGGAAGGTGTGCAAGCACGTCAAGTCCAACGCGATCGTGTTCGCCCTCAAGGATCGCACGCTGGGCGTCGGCGCTGGCCAGATGAGCCGCGTCGATTCGGCCAAGATCGCGGTGATGAAGGCGCAAAAAACCCTCAAGGGCACGGTCGTCGCCTCCGACGCCTTCTTCCCGTTCCGGGACGGCCTCGACGCGGCCGCTGCGGCCGGCGCCACGGCGGTCATCCAACCGGGCGGATCGGTGCGCGACGCCGAACTGATCGCGGCGGCCGACGAGCACGGGATGGCGATGGTGTTCACCGGCGTCCGCCACTTCCGGCATTAGTCCGACAGGGGCATCCCCTGGGGTGCCGGGGTCCCTGGGCCACCGGGGGCTCCCCCTTCGCTACGTTTGCCGGGCCATCCCTGGCCCGTCTGCACTGCGCAGGCCCTTGCTCCGGCATCCATGCCTCTCGCTGCGGACCTGACGCCGCTTCGGGGGACCCCCGGTTGGCCCTGCCCTCGGCATGAACAGGGATGCAGGGGTGTCGACACGGCAGGGTGTACGTTGGCGTAGCCGGCGGTTTTACGAGGAGGTAACCATGGGCATGAACATATTGATAGTGGGCGGCGGGGGGCGCGAACATGCGCTGGCCTGGAAGATCGCGCAGAGTCCGCTGGTCGACAAGATCTACGCGGCTCCGGGAAATCCCGGCATCGCCCGGCACGCCGAACTGGTGTCGATCGCGGTCGACGACGTGGCTGCGCTGCGCGCCTTCGCGATCGAAAAGAAGGTCGGCCTGGTGGTCGTCGGCCCCGAGATCCCGCTGGTTCTGGGTCTTTCCGACGCTCTGGGGGCGAGCGGGATTCCCGTTTTCGGCCCCGACAGGGCGGGGGCGCAGCTCGAGGGCTCCAAGGTGTTCATGAAGGAGATGCTGTCCTCCTGCGGCATCCCGACTGCGGCTTTCAAGGTGTTCGACGAGTACGACGACGCCGAGCAGTACGTGCTGACGCACCGGCTTCCGGTGGTCATCAAGGCCGACGGGCTTGCTGCGGGCAAGGGCGTCGCCGTGGCCGGAACCTACGAGGAAGCGCTCGTGTTTCTCCGGCAGGTGATGGTCGACCGGATCTTCGGCGAGTCCGGCGACCGGGTCGTCATCGAGGAGTGCCTGCCCGGCGAGGAGGCGTCCTACATCGTCTTCACCGACGGCGAGAAAGTCGTTCCGCTGCCCAGTTCGCAGGACCACAAGCGGATCGGCGACGACGACGCGGGCCCCAACACCGGCGGGATGGGCGCCTATTCGCCCGCGCCCGTGGTCACGCCCGAGATCGACCGGCGGGTCATGGCCGAGGTGTTTGAGCCGCTGCTGGCGGGCCTGCGGGCGGCCGGCATCCGCTACCGGGGAATCCTCTACGCCGGTCTGATGATCGACCGCGGAATCCCGCGGGTGCTCGAGTTCAACGTCCGCTTCGGCGACCCCGAGGCGCAGCCCCTCTTCCTCCGCATGAAGAACGACCTCGTGCCGCTGATGCTCCAATGCGCCCAGGGAAATCTCACCGACGCGACGCTCGAGATCGATCCGCGTCCCGCGGTGTGCGTCGTCATGGCGTCTTCGGGCTATCCCGGCGCCTACGCCAAGGGGCTTGCGATCACCGGCATCGAAGAGGCCGAGGCGGTGGCCGATGTCCACGTTTTCCACGCCGGCACCGCGATGCGGGATGGCGGCCTCGTGACGTCCGGCGGCCGCGTGCTCGGCGTCACCGCCATCGGCGACGACCTGCGGGTGGCCATCGGGAATGCATACCGCGCCGTCGACCTGATCGACTGGGAAGGCGCTTACTATCGCGCCGACATCGGGAAGAAAGCGCTGGCCGGCGGAGGGTACCGGTAACTATGGCAGGAAAAGTGCTCGTCCTCATGGGAAGCGCGTCCGACGCGGACACGATGCGCGAGACGGTCAAGATCCTCAACGAATTCGGCATAGCCTCAACGATGACCGTGTCCTCGGCCCACCGATCCCCCCAGCGCACCCACGACCTGGTGACCGGCGCCGAGGCCGAAGGCTACTCGGTGATCGTCGCCGGTGCGGGTGCGGCCGCCCACCTCGCGGGCGTGGTCGCCTCGCTGACCATTCTGCCGGTGATCGGCGTTCCGCTCCCGGGAACGCCGCTGGCCGGCTTCGACGCGCTGCTTTCCACCGTCCAGATGCCCGCGGGCATTCCCGTCGCAACCGTCGCCGTCGGAAAGGCCGGGGCGCAGAACGCCGGCTACCTCGCCGTGCAGATGCTGGCGCTGGCCGACCCGGCGCTTTCCGACAAGCTCAAGGTGAAGCGCGCCGCGATGGCCGAGGCCGTGACCGAGGCGGCCTCGAAGTTGTAGCGCCCGTGATGGTCTCCCTCGCCCCCGAATGCTATCCCTGTTTCTTCAGGCAGGCCGACCTGGCCGCCAGAGCCCACGGCGCGGCCGAACCGCTGCGGCTTGCGCTGGCCGAAAAGGTCGCCGCAGGGCTCCACGCCATGTCGCGCGACCTGACGCCCGCGGCGCTTGCCTCCGGCCTGCAAGCGGTCGTTCGGGAAACGCTCGGAACCGACGACCCGTTTCGCGCCCTCAAGATGCGCGAGCTGGCGCGTTTTCCCGAGACATCCGAATCCGCCCAAGCGTTCGTCTCCTCGTCGTCCGACCCCCTCTCCGTCGCGATCGGCCTCTCCGCGCTCGCCAACATCATGGATTCCGGCATCATCGAGGAATCGCAAAAGGACCGCGAGATCGCCCGCATCCGGGAGATGGCCACGGCATTCGTCCTTCCCGAAACGCTTCGCGAGCGGATCGGCCGCGCCCGCTCGGTGGTCGTCCTGCTCGACAACGCGGGCGAGGCGGCCTTCGACGTGCCGCTTCTCGCGTGGCTGCAGCGCGCCGGGAAGCAGCTCCTGATCGTCGCCAAGGGAGGGGCGGTCATCGACGACCTGACGTACGACGAGGCGCAGTCGATCGGGCTTCAGCAGTACGGCGAACTGGTTTCCAACGGCAACCGGGCGATCGGCACCGAACTCGACCTTTGTCCCGCCGCGGTTCGCGACCGGATCCGGGCCGCGGAGCTGGTGCTGTCCAAGGGCC
>JANXPS010000091.1 GCA_025357175.1 Deltaproteobacteria bacterium
CGAAGTGGCGGCGGTCGATGCCAAGCGGAACAAGGGCGAGAAACGGGGGCCGTTCAGCCAGCCCCGTGAAGAGGATTTCAACATCGCGCACAAGGTACTCGAACTCGCCAACGCCGTCCCGCCCTCCGACGGTGCCCTGGAGGCGTCCGGAACGGGAAATCCGTCCGATGCCGAAAGCGAAAAAAAGGCGGCCGCTTTCTTCCACCTTCCGGTCGATCGGGTGAAGACGGCCCGCTTCAACCTCTCGACCTGGTACGGCATGCACACCTCCGACAAACTCTACGAGAAGAAGTAGTTGTCAGACGGCGCTTCCCGAGGTCTGTAACCACGCCCGGCCAAGGCGCATCGAAATATGGAAGCGTGTAGGTGCAATCGTCGTTTCGGGGAGAGAAGGCAAAGATGAGATCAAGGAAGTTTCGTGTTCTGGCGGCGTGGCTGTTGTTCGTCTGCGTCGCGGAAATCGCATTGGCGCAGGGCGGATACCGGGAAGTCGGACCCAAGGAGGCTTCCGGCATTCTCGCGGAATTCCGGGGCATGCCGGGTTTCGTCATTCTCGACGTCCGGACACCCGCGGAATATGAGGAAGGACGGATCGAGGGCGCGATCAACGTCGACTTTCGTTCACCCGCCTTCCGCGCGAATCTCGAAAAGTTCGACCGGGGCGGGACGTACCTGGTTTACTGCCGCACGGGAAACCGGAGCGGGCAGGCGCTCAAGTTGATGAAGGAACTCGGCTTCGGAGACGTGATCCACCTGTCCTCGGGCATCGTGAAGTGGCAGGAGGAGGGGTTCCCGACTGTGCGGCGCTAGCCGCCCCGATTTCCGGCTAGCTGGGCTCCATCCGGTATTGTTCGATGTGGAGCTTGTCGGACGCGGAGATGTTGACGGTCATCCGATATCGCTGCTCGAGCGTTTCGAGATATTTCCGGTCCTCGCCGAACAGTTCCTCGGCCAGCGCAGGATGGACGTGCAGTGATAGCTGTTTCCCCGCCAGGGCAGGTCCCTGCCGCTCGATCGCCCTGAAAATTTCGTAGCAGATCGTCTTGCGCGACTTGATGACCCCTTCGCCCGAGCAGTAGGGGCACGCCTCGGACGTCGACCGCGCAAGCGATTCCCGCACCCGCTTCCGCGTCATCTCGACCAGTCCGAGCTCGGAGATCTTGCAGATGGTCGTCTTGCTCCTGTCGGCGCGAAGCGCCTCGATCAACGCCTGGTAGACCTTGTCCCGATTCTCTTCGCTCTTCATGTCGATGAAGTCGATGATGATGATCCCGCCGATATTGCGCAGGCGGAGCTGGTAGACGATTTCCCTGACCGCCTCGATGTTGATCTTGACCGTGGTTTCCTCGAGCGAGGTCCGGCCGACGTACTTGCCGGTGTTGACGTCGATGACCGTGAGCGCCTCGGTCTGCTCGATGACGATATAGCCGCCGCTTTTCAGCCAGACCTTCTTGTCGAGGGCCCGAGCCAGTTCGATCTCGATTCCGAAATGTTCGAAAATCGGCGCCGTGCCCGAGTAAAGCTCGACCCGGTCCCGGATTCCTGGGAAAAACTGAGTGGCGAAGGTGCGGACGCGCTGGTATTCCTCCTCGGAGTCGACGACGATCCGGTCCATGTCCGCGGTGAACAGGTCGCGGACGGCGCGCAGCGACAGCGAGAGGTCCCGGTGGATCAGCGTCGGTGCGCTCGAGCTGTCGGTCTTCTTCTGGATCGACTCCCACAGGCACGCGAGATAGTCGATGTCGGCTTTTAGCTCGGCCTCGCTCTTTCCCTCGGCGGCCGTCCGGACAATTGCGCCCATGCCCTCGGGCCGGATCGTCTCGACGAGCTGGGCGAGCCGCTCGCGCTCGGAGGCGTCCTCGATCCGCCGCGAGATGCCGACGTGCCCCGACCAGGTCAGCAGGACCAGGTAGCGTCCGGCCAGCGTGATGTGGCTGGTGATCCGCGCCCCCTTGGTGCCCAGCGGTTCCTTCGAAACCTGCACGAGGAGATGC
Source organism: Deltaproteobacteria bacterium (assembly GCA_025357175.1). GTDB lineage: Bacteria > Desulfobacterota > Deferrimicrobia > Deferrimicrobiales > Deferrimicrobiaceae > JANXPS01. The sequence continues at coordinate 1,995 of JANXPS010000091.1, forward strand.
TGCCCTTCGCGGATCAGCCCCTCGATCGGCGGAAGAAAATGGTCCTGCGGGTATCGCGCCTGCCGGATTCCCATGTCTTCGGCGAGCAACGGGTCTTCGGCCGGTTCACGTTCTTCCTGGTTTCGCTGGTGTTGTTGCACGTGATCTTTCGGCGCCCCCGATCCGGCTCAG
>JANXPS010000194.1 GCA_025357175.1 Deltaproteobacteria bacterium
CTACTTCTCCAACGACATCGGCATCGACCTTGGAACCGCCAACACTCTCGTCTACGTCAAGGACAAGGGCATAGTCCTCCGCGAACCCAGCGTCGTCGCCCTCGACACCGTCACCCGCAAGGTCCGCGCCGTCGGCGAAGAAGCCAAGAAGATGCTCGGCCGCACTCCCGGCAACATCACCGCCATCCGCCCCATGAAGGACGGCGTCATCGCCGACTTCGACGTCACCGAGGCGATGCTGCGCTACTTCATCCGCAAGGTTCACAACAACGCCCTGCGCGTCGCCCCCCGCGTCGTCATCGCCATCCCCTCCGGCATCACCGAGGTCGAGAAGCGCGCCGTGAAGGATTCCGCCCTGCACGCCGGCGCCCGCGACGTCATCACCATCCCCGAGCCCATGGCCGCCGCCATCGGCGTCGGTCTCCCCATCGACGAACCCGCCGCTAACATGATCGTGGACATCGGCGGCGGCACCACCGAAGTGGCGGTCGTTTCGCTTGGCGGCATCGTCAACAGCCAATCGGTTCGCGTCGCCGGCGACAAGATGGACGAGGCGATCCTGCAATACGTCAAGCGCAAGTACAACCTGATGATCGGCGAGCCGACGGCCGAACTCATCAAGGTCAAGATCGGCAACGCGTTTCCCGGCTACAAGTTTCCCGAGGGCGCCGACACGCTCGAGATCAAGGGACTCGACCTTGTCTCCGGCGTTCCCAAGGCGCTGATCCTGCACGCCGACGAGGTGCGCGAGGCGCTCTCCGAACCGGTTCGCGTCATCGTCGACGCGGTCAAGGGCGTATTCGAACGGACCCCGCCCGAGCTGGCCGGCGACATTTACGAGCGCGGCATCGTCCTGGCGGGCGGCGGCGCGCTGCTGCGCAACCTCGACGCGCTTCTCCGCGAAGAGACCGGCCTTCCGGTCTCGGTTGCCGAAGACCCGCTGTCCTGTGTCGTGCTCGGCTCCGGCAAGGCGCTCGACGAACTCGACCTGCTCCGTCAGGTCGCACTGGGATAGGTGGAAATGGAAGGATGCCCACGCTCCTGAATCCGCGATGAATCCATTCCGGAAATGGTGGCGCCCGATCGCCGCGGTGGCGCTGCTGGTGGCCGCCATCCAGTTCTTCGTGAGGCCGCCCGTGCTGCTGGCGGCCTCCGACCCCTTGCGCGGCTTCGGCGCCGCGGCCTTCATGCCGGTCTACAAGACCGTCGACTTCCTCCGCGAGAACGTATCCGGTTTCTGGTACCGCTACATGGCGCTGATCGGCGTATCCGAAGAGAACGATCGCCTCCGCAAGGAGACGGCCTCCCTCCGGGCTCGCCTGCTTGAAAGCCGCGACGCCCTGCTCGAAAACCGGCGGCTCCGGGAACTTCTCCAGTTCGCACCGACTGCCGAAAAGCCGACGATGGGAGCGCGCGTCGTCGGACACGACGTGTCTCCCTGGTTCCAGGCGATCTACGTCGACGCCGGCTCCGTTTCGGGCGTCGAGCCCGGAATGGCCGTGATCACCCCCTCCGGCGGCATCGGACGCATCCACAAGACATGGCGAAGCCTGTCCGAAGTCCTCCTGGCGACGGACGGCCGTTTCGCGGCCGATGTGATCGTCGAGCGCAGCCGGGTGCGCGCGGTGGCCGAGGGCATGGGAGGCAGCTTCTGCCGCCTCAAGTATGTTTCGCCGATTGCCGACGTCGCGGTCGGCGACCGCGTCCTCTACTCGGGTTTCGACGGCAGCATGCCCAAGGGCATGCTGCTGGGATCGGTCGTTGCCGTGGACAAGCCGAAAGAAGGCCTGTTCCAGCGGATAAAGGTCCAGTGCGCGGTCAATTACCAGTCGGTTGAAGAACTGCTGATCGTCCTTGCCCGCCCGACCATTCCGTTCCGGGGCGACGGTCCCTAGCGACATGGTACCCCGGTTCCTGCCATGTCCCTGAAACCGGCCCTCGGGCTGGTCGCGATCGCCTACGCCGGCATAGCCATGAATGTCTGGTGCCTCTCCGGGATCGTCCCCTGGTTCCTGTTGCCCGATTTCGGCTTCCTGGCGATCGTCTACTCGGGCCTGTTCATCGCCGGTCCCGCCGGCTTCCTCTCTGCCCTGCTTACCGCCCTGTTTCGTGAAACGACGATGTCGGCGCCGCCGCTGACCTTCCTGTTGTCGTCGCTCGCTTTATATTTTTTCACGCGCGAGATCGGCTGCCGGCTTTTCCTCCGGGCTGAACCGTTCATCCTCGCCACGGTGGTCGGCATGCTGGTGATCGAATCCGCCTCGGTGTTCCTGCTCCTGGTATTCACGGGCGCGCGGCCGTTCACCCTGCTGTGGTTCGCGGAGGAAGCGGTGCGCATCGCCTGGACTTCGCTGATCGCCGTTCCCGCGTACATGTACCTTTCCCTCCGTTGGCGCCAGGTGGAGGAATGAGCGAAAGAATCCGGAAGCGCGAGCAGGACCCCCGCATCGTCGGCCGCATCCACTTCCTGTCCTGGCTTGCCCTCGGCGTATTCCTGATGCTGTTTTCGCGTGTCTACTGGCTTCAGGTCGCCCAGTACGAAAAATACCAGACGCTTTCCGAGAACAACCGTCTTCGCATCAGGACCATCCGCGCCCCGCGCGGGCTGATACTCGACCGCAACGGCAGGCCGATCGCCGAGACGCAGGCCTCCTTCGACCTGATCTGCTCGCCCGTCGACGTCAGCGACCTGGCGGGCGAACTTCGCTTGCTCGACGAGATCGTCGCGTTCGATCCCGACGAGCTTGGAGGCATCGCCGAGCGGATCCGGAGCGCCAGGAAGAGCAGTCCCTTCAGCAGCCTCATCGTCATGCGCGACCTGAGCTACGAGCAGGTGTCGGTCGTCGAGTTCAACCGCGAGGCGCTCCCCGGTTTTTCCATCCTGATCGAGGCGAAGCGCAGCTATCCGCAGGGCACCGCGTTCGCCCACGTCCTGGGATACGTGGGCGAAATCAGCGAAGCGGAGCTCGACAAGTCGGCCGACCCCGACATCGAGATGGGCGACATCGTGGGGAAATACGGCCTGGAACAGCTTGCCGACAATGTGCTGCGAGGGGTCAACGGCGGGCGGAGAGTCGAGGTCGACGCCGCCGGGCGCGACCGGCGCCTGGTTGACGAGGTGCCCCCGCAGACAGGCGGGACGCTCCATACCACGCTCGACATCGACATCCAGAAAGTCGCGTTCGACGCGATCGGCGACAAGTCCGGCGCGGTCATCGCGATGAGCCCCAAGACCGGCGACGTGTTCGCCTTCGTCTCTTCGCCGGGCTTCGATCCCAACGCCTTTTCCCGCGGCATCCGGAAGTCCGAGTGGAAGGCCCTTTCGACCGACACCCGCAACCCGATGCAGAACAAGGGGCTCCAGGGCACCTACGCCCCGGGCTCCACGGTGAAGCCGTTCCTCGCGATGGCGGGGCTCGAGACGGGCGAGCAGGATCCCGACAAACGCGTGGTCTGCGGAGGTTCCTACCAGCTCGGAAACCGCACGTTCCGCTGCTGGAAGCCCAAGGGACACGGGTCCACCGACATGTACCACGCCATTAC
>JANXPS010000195.1 GCA_025357175.1 Deltaproteobacteria bacterium
CCCCGGCTCCCCAGCCGACTCCGGCGCCCATCGCAGCCGCCCCGACCCCGCCGACCCCGCCGCCGGCTCCGGCGGCACCGCCCGCGGCCGCGCCTCCGTCTGCACCCGCGGCTTCGCCGGCCCCGACCCCCGAACCGGTGCCCGCGGCCGCGACTGCCGTGCCGGCGACATCCCCCGCCCCGGCGAGCCTGGCCTCCCTCCCCGTTTCGGCCACCCCGATCCCCCACCCCTCCGCGCCGCCCGCGGCAGCGCCCGGACCGGCACCCGCGGCGACGGCCCCGGCGACCGATCCCGCCGCCCAGCCCCCGCCCGACGGGGTCCCGCCCCCGACCATTCTCGCGATCCAGGGCGCGGGGGGAAAGGTGACGATCTCGCTTGCGCCCGGTGAACCGGCCGGCCTTACCGAACAGTTTCTGGTCTATCGCAGTTCATCCGCCGCCAACATGGGCGTGACCGTCGGCCGGACGCTGCCGGGGGATACGCGAAAGTGGCAGGACACGAGCGCCGAACCCGGCAACAGCTACTGGTATCGGATCGTGGCGCTCGACGCCAAGAAGCGGCAGAGCGAACCCTCCAGGCCGAAGTGGGTGCGCGTCAACCGTTAGCCGCATAACAGGGAACGTCCTCTTCGATCCGGGCCGGATCGAAGAGGTCATCCCGAACTACTTCGCCCTCATCTCGAAGGACGCAATGCCGCAGGGAGGGACCCTGATCCTTTCGACCGTGTACGGGATCGTCACGCAGAAGCATGACCACATCCTGCTCGCCGAGGCCGAGCCGCAGGTTCGGGAATTCGTCAACGCCCTGTTGACCGGGAACTGCTACCGGGTCCTGGCCTCGATGGACACGTTGGACGCGGCCGTGCTTCTTAACCGGCCATGACGGCGGAGAAAACGCCGGTCACCCTCGCTGTGCGGGCGCTGCGCGCCGCGAACGTCCCCTTCACGCACCATCTTTATGCCTACGAGGAAAAGGGGGGAACCGCCGCCTCGGCGCGGGAACTGGGCGTCGACGAACACAGCGTCGTCAAGACGCTGGTGATGGAGGACGATCGGAAAAAACCGCTGATCGTCCTGATGCACGGCGACCGGCAGGTTTCCACAAAGGCGCTGGCGCGATTGCTGGGCGTCAAGACGATCGCCCCGTGCTCCCCCGAATCGGCCAACCGCCACTCCGGGTATCTCGTCGGCGGCACTTCGCCTTTCGGAACGCGGCAGAAGATGCCGGTCTACATCGAGGAAACGATCCTTTCCCTCCCGACGATCTACATCAACGGCGGCCAGCGCGGCTACCTGGTCGGCCTCGACCCGAAGGTCGCCGCCCGGGTCCTCGGCGCAACCCCGGTATCGGTCGCCGTTCCTTAAACTCCTGTGAAACGATTTTCGAGGCCGCAAGAAAAACTCCCCCGTCCGATGAACGGAAGGGGGAGTTCGTTCGTACGCCGTCCCGGAAATGGCCGGGGCGTTACCACGTCCGCCGAACGTGGCAGTCGTAGCAGTTCACCGGCTGCCCCCGCGTGAAGGTGATCGCTCCCCGCGCGCCGATGTAGAACGATCTCTCGACCGGAACCTTCGAAAGGAAGGTTCCACGGAAATCGGCCCCGTGACAGGTCGCGCAGTACGCGGAATCATTCTTCGCGAACGGGCCGTGCATCGCGACCCATGTCTCTCCCAAGGTGTGAATGCCGTGGGGACCGCCGTTTTTCGTGAGAGGGACGCGGATGTGGCAAACCCGGCATTCCGTGATTTTCCCGGCATATCCCTGGAGTCCGACGCTCTGGACATTGTCGTTCGCTTCGGAACATGCGTACTCGGCATGCGTGGGACCGTGGCAGCCTTCGCACTGCATCCGGCCGTGACCGGCGGAGATCTTGTAGAGGCCCGGGCTTCCGAAGATGCCCGTCACCTGCCGGTATCCCCCCGCGGCGTCGAAAACGGTCGTGTCGCGCACGTAGCCTCCCGTGGTCGCCGACAGGTAGTGGCAGTATCGGCAGTCGGGCATGTCGAGCCACCCTCGCCGCGTGGGCGCCCCGACGGCGGACATGTTCCCGTGGCAGCTCTGGCACTGGATCAACGGATTTCCCGAGGCGTCCACCGCGTTCGCCATCGTCCCGCGCAGGCATTGCGTGATCGAACCGGGGTGGCAGCAGTAGCACGCCGTCCGGTCCGTCCCGTCGTCGAGCGGCATGCCCGTGGAATCCTGCATCACGGGTGCGTGATGGGTGTGCATCGCCCCGGTCAGCGGCTTGACTCCGGCGACCCCTGCCGTTCCGAGGGCATTGGACGCGTGGCATCCGGCGCAAAGGACCGGCTTGCCGGAATTCCTGATGGTATTCTCGAGCCCCGTCCCGTCGAAACCTTTTGCCGAAAGCGCATCCGCGTATATGGCCGCAAGGGCGGGGTTGCCGAAATTTCGATCGTCATGTATCCGAAGGATGTTCAGTTTCCAGTCCTTTTCCGGATTGCCGTCGAAAACCCATCCTGCCGCCGGCAGGGCATCCACGGCGCCGCCCACATTGGAGGAATGGCATCCCTTGCACGTCATCTCGTTGCTTACGGGGAGGACTGTCCGGGTCGTCGCGATGATCTTGCCGCGTCCGTCTTTTACGACCACTTTGACCATGGGGTAATAGTTCGTCTTCCCCGAGTCGTCGGTGCAGACGATGGGAATGCCCTCGGCCTTCCAATATCCCTTCACGTTGTCGTAGGCCATCGCGGCAGGGACGAGGCCCGGGGTCCGGTTACCCGCCAACCCCTTGTCCGGCGGCAGCGACACGCCGAAGAGGTCCATCACGTAACTCCAGAAGTTCGACTTCCCGACGCTGGTGGTATTGATGGACCCTCGGGTATCCGTCGTCGCCTGATAGGTGACCGAGATTCCGGTTGCGACGGCTTTGCCGGTCGACCGGTTGACGACCTGGGCGTGCAGGTTGTTGTACGGGGGGAGAATGGCGAACACGGAAAAGTCGTTGTCCATGCAATGCATCCCCAGGTCGTTCCAGGCTACGACCGCGTGGGATGTGTCGATCGGAACGGTGTCCTCGCCGCATCCTGAAAGCAGAATGGCCATCGAGATCAATACCACGGCCAGTCGTGTCGCAATACGTCGGGGCATCGCAACCTCCTTTTTATGGCCTTGATTGGATACTGTCTCCCCGCAAACGGCGTGCCCTTGCGGCAGCCAGTGAAGAACAGAGCAAATACAGGTGGTTGGGTCCCATGCAATCAGAAAACGGGCGCGTCGTGATCGACCGGCATCTAATTAAATCAATAAATTATAGAAATTCTTACAAGGTTCCGGTTGGTCCGAAAAACAAAAGGGCCGCCTCCCTCGCGGGAAGCGGCCCTTTCGGAAGATCGGGAAGTAAAAAGCTTACTTCTTGACTTCTTCCTTCTTCGCTTCTTCCTTCTTCTCGCCTTCGGCCTTCTTGTCGGCCTTCTTGGCCTTCTTGGCGGCCTTCTTCTTGCCGGCCTTCTTCTCGACCTTGGCGGCGTTGTCGGCAGCCATCGGCTCGGCGGCTGCGAACACGGAGCCGGCGACGACGAGCGCGAACATCATGGCGATTACGGATGCGAGAACCTTCTTCATTGTAATTCTCCTTTTGGATGGTGCGAATTTGATTCTTTCTATTGCACTGGCCGTGCCACATCCATCCATCGCACGCAATATACTGATAAACAACGACATATCCGTACGAACGATTATTGGATGTCCCCCATGGGCTTCGGGCGGCCGCCTCATACGGTCCACGGATTCCCCATATGAGGACCGCGCCTCCTCGCATCGCCTTTTTCATTGGGCATCGCCGGATGAATCTGGTAGAACCGAACCCGGGTTCGCGCAAAATTCAAACGCGCGGCCGGGGGTCTCTGAATATGCCGATCGAACTGGTCAGACTGGCGTGGGCGTATTATCCGTACGTCCTGGGCGGAGTGTCGCTGTTCCTGCTCTGGAAATCGATCCTGCTCGTCGGCGGCACCGAGATCGCCGTCATGGAACGTAAATATTTCGGCGCCTCGATGCCGCAGGGGCGCGTCGTGGCCATGTCCAATGAGGTCGGCATCCAGGCGCGAACGCTGGGGCCGGGCATGCACTTCCTCATCCCCTTCCTCTATACGGCGACGAAGTATCCCTTCAGCACGATCGGGGAAAACGAAGTGGGGCTCATCGAGTCGATCGACGGCGACCCGGTGCCGCCGGGCAAGATCTTCGCCAAGGTCGTCAAGGGGCACAACGCCTTCCAGGACGGCGAAACGTTCATGAAGGCGGGCGGCGAGAAGGGCCCACAGATCGAGATCCTGCCGCCCGGAACTTACCGCGTCAATCCCGTGCTTTTCAAGCTGCGAAAGTCGGCGGCGGTCATCATCGAAAAGGGAAAGATCGGCGTCGTCACCTCGAACGACGGCGAGCAGATTCCCGCCGGGCGGCTGCTGGCGCGCAAGGTCGAAAACCACAACAACTTCGAAAACGGCCAGGCCTTCCTCAACAACGGAGGACAGAAAGGGCCGCAGATCGACATCCTGCTGCCGGGAACCTACCGAGTCAATCGCGACCTGTTCAAGGTCGAGATCGAGGACGCGACGGTGGTCCCCGCCAACAAGGTGGGGCTGATCACCGCGCGCGATGGCGAGCCGCTGCCGGACGCCGAATACGTCGCCAAGCCGGTAAGCGGGCACAACGATTTCCAGGATGCCTCCAAATTCCTGGCGGCAACCGGACAGCGCGGCCCTCAGTTCGACGTGCTGCGCCCCGGCACCTACTACATCAACCCGATGTTCTTCAAGGTCGAGCTCGACGACGTCGCGATCGTCGAGCGCGGACAGGTCGCGGTCGTCGTCAGCAACGTGGGCGAAGAGCCGCCGCAGGTCAAGCGGATGGTCGAGGAGATCGCGAAGGCCGAAGGGCAGCTCCCGGCCGGTGAAGTGGTCGCGGGCGTCGAAGGGCGTCACAACCTCGGCCTCGAGCGGTACGTCGTGCCGAAGGGATTCCGCGGCATCCAGCAGGAAGTGGCGGGGCCCGGCTACTATTACCTCAACCGGCGCGCCTACATCGCCTACATCGTCGACACGACCAACATCACGATCGACTGGGACGACTCGAAGGAGACGCGTTTCGATCCCTTGAAGGTCATCTCGCGAGACGGCTTCTCGATCGGCGTCTCGGTCAAGGTCGTCATCCGGATCAGGCCCGACCAGGCGCCGTACATGGTCGCCAAGATCGGCTCGATCGAGAACCTGATCCTGCACGTCATCCACCCGATGATCGATTCCTCCTTCCGCAACCAGGCGTCGTCGACCTCCGCCATGAACTTCATGCAGGACCGGCAGGACGAGCAGCGCAAGGCCGAGGAACGGGCGAAGAACGAACTCGAGAAGTATCACGTCGAGTGCGTCTCGGTGCTCATCTGCCAGATCAACCTGCCGCAGGAGCTGATGGATACCCAGACCAAGAAGATCATCGCGCAGCAGCAGGAGGCGATGTATTCGGACCAGCAGAAGGCCGAGCAGAGCCGCATCGCGACCGAGAAGACGCGTTCGGAAGCCGACCAGCAGAAAAACCTGGTCGAGGCCGAGATCGGCGTGAAGATCGCCGAACAGAACAAGCAGAAGGCGATCCGGTTCGCGGAAGGCGAGGCCGAAAGCATCCGGCTGCGCGCGGTCGGCGAGGCGTCGGGGATCAAGGCGAGAGGCGAGGCCGAAGGGTCGCGGATTCTCGCGATGGGCGAGGCGACCGCCAAGGCCTACGAACTGCAGAACCGCGCGGTCGGGCAGGCGGGCGTCACCGCGATCGAGATCGCCAAGCAGATCGCGGCGGGCAACATCAAGGTCACGCCCGACTTTCTCGTGCAAGGCGGAGACAACGTCGGCGGGTTGCTCTCGGCGTTCCTCACGCAGAATATCGCGCGGAGCCAGGCGAAGACGGCGGCTCCGGTGATTCCCGCCGCCCCCGTTTCAAGACCGGTGGCGCCGCCAACGACGCCACAACCTTGACGCAACCGCTTGGAAAGCGAAAGGCCCGGCGCCCCCGGATCAAGTGGGGCGTCGGGCCTTTATCGTCGGGGAGGCGTCGTTACCCGGCCGACCCGGTGGTCCAGAAGGTGCAGATGCCTTCGATGCACGGGTTTTTCAGATACTCGCGACAGCGGCCCGTCGTCGTGCGGCTCTTCGACCCGTTGATGTTCACCTCGATCGGGTAGTCGGTGCCGACCTCGCACTGCTCGATCAGCTTGCTGCCCGCCTTGGCGATGACGCTGACCATCATGACCAGCCCCTGCTGCGGATCGACGTAAGGGGGGATCTCGCCCACGGTGACCACGCCGCCCGCTTTTTCGAAGCTGCCCGTGATGTCGAACCCGACCGAACTGGCATCGGCAGCCATATCCTTGGAAACGGCGGCGAATTTCCCATCTTCGACAGCGATGGCCTGCACCCCCGTCAATGCCGCGATCATTGCAATCCCGAACAACGACGCCAGATAACGCATTGCGTTCTCCTTTCCGGCTACGGCGGGATGTCGTGACGTAAACAACGACGATCGATTATCCGTATCGGAAAAGAGCAAGTTCCATTCCACGCGGCCCGTGTGGATATCCATTCGGAAACAATCACGATTTTCCAGGGTTGCATCTGTCGGCAAGGAAAACATATAGAACGGTTCGGCAAATCATTATCTTTCCGGACGCAATCGCGAGACCGGCGGACCCCTCACTTCACGGAAGCCGGTTCCGAATTCCGTTCCCGAAAAAGGAAGGGCAGCGCCTTGCCCGCCGCGCCGCCCCGGACAAGATAGACCCATCCTTTCGAGGGCGCCTTGACGCCGAAATCGGGGACGATCGCCCGCATGCTGGATGCGTGGCCGAGGGTGACATCCGCCTTGATATCCCTGCCCTTCAGAAGGAAGTGGAGTTCGTCGGGCCGGGCGGGGTCCGGGGCGGCGGCAGTGACCGCGACCGCCGTTCCGGGGCGGCCTTCGGACGCGGTCAACTTCGCGATCGACGGACCGGTGGGCGCGGCGACCGGGGGGCCGCCCACATCCTTGCATCGGTCGACCGAGACCCCCTTGAACATCTCCATCATCGAGCGGCCGGAAGGCGTCTCGGCTGCCGGCAGTTCGGCGCGAACCCCGAGAGGGCACGCGACGGCCGCAAGGATCGCGGCAGCCCGAAGGAAACGCAGGCGTGGCCTGGACAAGGTCACTTCTTCCGCATCCCGGCCGGCGTCTTCCCGAACAGGACGCCCGCGCGCAGCACCGGTTTCCCGTCGAGGTAGACTTCCCCTTCCCGGCGCAAATCCTTGATCATGTCCCAGTGGATCGCCGAGTCGTTCTTCCCGCCCGATTCGGCATAGGAACGTCCGACCGCAAGGTGAATCGTGCCGCCCATCTTTTCGTCGAGCAGGATGTCGCGCGTGAAGTCGGTGACACCCGCGTTGCAGCCGATGCCCCACTCGCCCAGCACGCGGGCCCCGGGGTCGGCGTCGAGCATCTCGATCAGGTACGCCTCGTTCTTCTCGGCGGACGCCTCGACCACGCGCCCTTTTTTGAACGTCAACCGGACGCCGGCCACTTCGCGACCGCCCGCGATCGCCGGGAATTCGTAATAGATCTTTCCTTCGGTCGAGTTCTCGACCGGCGCCGTGAAGATCTCGCCGTCCGGCATGTTGAAGTCGCCCGCGCACGGAATCGCCTTGCGCCCCTTGATCGAGAACGTCAGGTCGGTCTCCTTGCCCACGATGCGGACCTGCGACGCCTTCTCGAGCACCTTCTTCGCGCCGGCCAGCATCTTGGCCATCGCCTTCCAGTCCTGGTCGACCGCCTTGTAGTAAAGCTTTTCGTAGTCGGGCAGCGACCGGTCGGTCTCCTGCGCCAGCGACTCGGTCGGGAAATTGGTCAGGCACCAGCGGACGCGCTTCATCAGCAGCTCGCTGATCGGCTTCGCCGCCTTTCGACGCCGCGCCATGGCCTTTGGCGCCACGTTGCTCAGGTGGCGCGTATTTCCCGGCGCCAGGATGATGATGTCGGCGTCGATCGTCTTCGCTTCATGCAGCTTGGTCGGCGGCAGGTGGTCGAGCTGCGCATCGGACGCTTCCTCGTAGAAAATGCGCCCGGCATCCTCGAAGCCGATCGCCCAGAGCGGGTTCGCCCCGGCGCGAAGAATCTCGCGGTAGACCTCGAGCGCGAGCGGCTTGCCCAACTCGCCGCAGGAGATCCGGACGATCTCGCCCTTCTTCGCCTTGACCGATTGCCTAACGAGTATCTGCGCCAGTCTTGCGATCTGCTTTTCGGAGCCCATGAGCGGATCCTTCCCGTGAATGATTTGTCGCCAGCGATATTCTACAGAATCTCCCGGAACGCGGACGCCTTGATCGCCGCGTACAGCACCGTGCCCGGCCGGATGTCGAGCTCGGTCGCCGTCTCCTGCATGACCTCTGCGATGAACCGCTCCCCGCCGCACGCGAGCTCGATTCCGATCCGGCCGTCGAATTCGTGCAGGCGGATCACGCGACAGTCGAGCAGATTGCGGGCGCTGATCGCCTCGGGGTGCTTCCGGAACAGGATGATGTCGCGCGCCGACAGTTCGAAGACCGTCTCTCCGGCTTTTCCGCCGCCCGAGATCGCGAGTTCCGTGCCGCCCCACCGGTAGACGGACAACCCGTTGCGCATGCGCGGGACCGACAGCCGGAGCAGGTTGACGTACGCCGCCCCGCCGGCACCCATCCGTCCCACCGCGAGCGCCTCGGCCCCCGTCTCCTCGACGACGCGGCCGCGATCCAGCACGGCGACCCGGTCGGTCATCAGCCGCATTTCCATCAAGGAGTGGGAGATGAAAAGAAACGGGACGGCGAAATCGTCGAACGTTTTCCGCAGGAAGGGTATGACCCGGTACTTGAGCGAATCGTCCAGCGCGGAAAGCGGTTCGTCGAGCAGCATCAGCCGCGGACTGGACAACAGCGCCCGCCCGAGCGAGACGCGCTGCTGTTCGCCGCCCGACAGGTGGTGCACCGCACGCGGAAGAATCGTCTCCAGTTCGAGGGCCTCGATGACGGGGTCCAGCCCGATCCGGCGCAATGCGGGGGGGCACCGCTTCCAGCCGAAGAGAAGGTTTTCCCGGACGTCCAGATGCGGAAACAGGTGCGGGTGCTGAAAGACGACGGCGATCCGGCGGAGCTCCGGCGGCAGGTCGATTCCCTTTTCCCGGTCGAACAGCGATTCGCCGTCGAGCACGATCCGTCCCGAATCGGGCGCGACCAGCCCCGAGAGAATGTTGACGATGGTTGATTTTCCGCTTCCCGACGGCCCGAACAGCCCGACCCGGTCGCCGGGCGCGGCGATGGAGACATCGAGCGCGAAGTCGCCGAGAATCTTTCGTGCCGAAAATTCCAGCCTCATCTTCCCCGATCCCTCTGCGCGGCCTTTCGCCCCAGCCACTCGTGGAAGAAGAGGACGACGACGGAGATCGCCACGGATACCGCGCACAGCACGCCGGCCGCACGCTCCCCGCCCGGAGCGGACGCATATTCGTAGATGGCCAGCGGCAGAGTCTGCGTCCTGCCCGGCATGTTGCCGGCGACGAGGACGGTCGCCCCGAACTCGCCGAGACTGCGGGCAAACATGAGAGACGACCCGGCCAGGATGCCGCGCATCGAAAGGGGAACGACGATCGAGAAGAGCGCGTCGCGCCGCGTCGCGCCGAGCGTCCGCGACACCCGGACGAGCGCGGGGTCGATCGCCTCGAGCGATATCCGGATCGCCCGGACGAGCAGCGGGAAACCGACCACCACGGAGGCGATGACGGCCGCCTTCCAGGTAAAGATCAGCCGGAGTCCGAGAAAATGGAGCAACGGGGCGAGCGCGCCGTGTTCGCCCAACAGCAGCAGAAGCAGATAACCGACGACAACCGGCGGCAGCGTCAACGGAAGGTTGACGACGATCTCGATCATCGTCTTCCCCCGGAACTTTCCGTATGCGAGCAACGCGGCGGTCGCAAAACCGGCAGGCAGCGCCAGGATCGTCGCCACCACGCCGACTTTCAGCGACAAAAGGATCGCTTCGTAATCGGTTGGCGCGAGCATGCGGTTGGCCCCCTGCCTGCCTTTCAGCGGATGACGAAGCCCTGTTTTTCGAACAGCGCCTTCGCCGCGCCGGAGCGCAGGATTGCGAAAAACGCCACGGCATCGGCCTTTTTCGCGCCCGAAAAGGTCAGCGCCCCCGGATAGGACACGCGGTCGTACAACGCCTGCGGCACGACGAAGAGCACCTTGAGCGTCTTCGACTGGAGCGCGTCCGTCTTGTAGACGAAGGCGCCCTCCACTTCGCCCCGCTCGGCGTAGAGCAGCGCCTCCCGGACGTCGCGAGCCATGACCAGCTTCCTTTCCATCCGTTCTGCGACACCCGATCTGTTCATCGCCTGCGTCGCGTACTCGCCGGCTGGGACGCTCTTCGGACTGCCGATCGCGATCTGCGACAGCGCCGGAAGGTCTTTCATCCCGCCCGCCCTGACGCCATCCTTCCCGGCGAACACCAAGACGTTGTAAGCGAGTGTGTCGATGCTGCCCGCATCGACCGCCTTTTTCTCCTTCATCTTGTCCATCCACTCCCGGTTGGCCGAGATGAAGATGTCGGCCGGCGCCCCGGCCTCGATCTGCTTCGCGAGCGCCCCCGAGGCGCCGAAGTTGCGGACGAACTTCACTCCGGGGTGAGTCTTCTCGTATCCGTCGGCGAGCCCGTTGACAACCTCCTTGAGGCTGTGCGCCACCGACAGGTAGATCTCCTCGGCCCTGGCGGCCGGGGCGAGCAGGGCGAGGACGACGAAAATCACGGCGGCCTTGAACGGTTTCATCTGCAAGGTCTTCTCCTGCGGGCGCTATTCGATTATATCCATAACGCATGCCGAGGGCCGGTTCCGCGGCTATAATCAGACGATATTCTTTCCCGGAAGGAGGTGATCCCCATGCCGGATTCGACGCATTTCCCCTGCCGCTTCCGCTGATGCGACAGACGCTCCGCCGGTCGGCGGAGAATCGACATCGCAGGGACCGGCCACGACCGGGACCGAAGGGGGATCGCCTCCGGCACGCCGGACTCTCCGGCAACGCGCCAGTAGTTCGACCCACCTCCTCCGCCCGATCCTTCCCGGAACTCTGAAATCCGCCCGTTCGCCGCTCAGGCGACGACGGGCCAAGTCTATCAGGGGAGGTATCCGATTCCATGAACGACACCGTTATCCTGTTCACGCGCAACGGACTCGGCGACGCGCCGCCCGAGCTTTCGCGCCTGCTCGCCGTCAACTTCGCCGGGCTGCTCGCGCAGTCGCCGGAACCGCCGGGCGCGCTGCTCTTCTACGGAGAGGGAGTGAAGCTCGCCTGCGAGGGCTCGCCCGTGATCGACGCGCTCCGACGGATCGAGGCCCGGGGCGCTTCGCTGCTCCTGTGCCGCACCTGTCTCGACTATTTCGGGCTGCTCGACCGGACGGCCGCGGGGAAGATCGGCGGGATGCCCGATATCCTGTCGGCGCTCTCCGCCGCGGCGAAGGTCGTCAGCGCATGAACCGGCGCGCGCTGCTCTTCGTCGCGACGCTGTCCTCCGCGATTGCGCTCGTCGCATTCGGGATATTCCACGACGAGATGGGCGAAGTCATGTTCAACGCCTGCATGCTGTGCCTGTCGTGCATCGGGATGGGGTGACGCGGGGGGGAAAACCCGGTGGAGGGTCGAAAGCGGCCCTCCACCGGATCGGAAACTACAGTCCGTCCACTTCCTTGTCGACCGGGTATTCGACCGAGAACGAGAGCGACAGCACCTTCTTTTCACCCGGGGCGAGCGGCAGCTCCCACCGGACTTCGCCGGGATCCTTGCCCGCTTCCCGGCCGCCGATCTTCGCGCCCGGCGCCTCGACATCCTTGACCTCGAGCTCCTTGCTGCGCGATACCGGAATCCGGTCGAGCATCGTCAGCGTCGCAGGCTCCTTGCGGAAGTTCGACACGGTGTATTCATAGCGGTAGCGGACGCGCTTGAAGCGGGCAAACATCCCCCCCTCGTCCTTCTGGCGCAGCGTCTCCTTGCGCACCGCCTGCAGCGAAGGGTCCTTCCCGAAACCGATCCTGAACGCCGCCCCCTCGGGCACCTCGGCGGGCCGGCCCGCCGCGTCGGTGACGAAGCCGCTGCCGATGAAGGCATCCTCGAGGAACAGGGCGGCGGGTGCCTGAAGCAGCGGCAGGCCGCTCTCGTTTTTCCCTTCGGCGGTCACGAAGGCGCCATCGGCTTCCTTCGGGATCGAAAGCCACGAGACGACGCTCTTCTGCTCCCGGCGCACGAGCAGGAACGATTTCTTTTCGCCGCTGCCCGGCAGCGTCTGCGGGCCGTCGAGCGTGACCTCGAAGGATGCGAACCGGCGAACCGGCGCGGGCATCGGGGGCGGTTCCGGGGCCCGGTCGGACTCCTCCGCATCGAAGCCCCCCTTCGCGCGCCCGGGCGCCATCATCGCCCTCGGGGCATCCGACATTTCAAGCATCTTCATGGCGCGGACGGGAGCGGGCGGCACCCTGAAGTCGATGTCCCAGGGCGGCAGCGGCGGCAGCTGCGCCATCCGTCCCGGCCGCACCGTGGACACGGTCATCGCGGCGTCGGTCCAGTCCTCGCCCGTGCGCTGCCACGCCTCGCCCGCCATTTCGAAGACGAGGGTGCCGGCGCCCGGAGACAATCGCACGTTGTAGCGCGGCGTGAAGCCGGCCCCGCCGGTCAGGTAGGTCAGGGAGACCTTGCAAACGGCCGCGCGCGAGAGCTGGATGACGATCTTTTTTTCCCGCAGCGGTTCCGGGCTGCGAACCTTGTCGAGTTCCTGCTGCGCCGCCGCGATCTGCCGGTCGAGGACGCGAATTTCCTGCTCCTGCCTGACCAGCAGCGCATCGATCGAGCCGACGCGGGCGTGGTACAGCGCGAGCGCCGCCTCGATTTCGGGCGGCGTCAGCCGGACCGGTTTCGGGTGATCCTTCGAGGGCGCATCGGCCGGTTCGCCCCGGTAGAGCGCCTGGATCCCCTGGTCGAGCAGTTCCATCTCCCGGCGATTCGACCGGAGGGTTCCCTCGGCCGTCCGTTTCGAGTCGGACAGCGCCTCGATCTTCTTTTCGAGGTCGCGGACCTTCTCGACGGCCGGCTCGGTCCGGTACGTGTCCTCGGTCGTGAATCCCACGATCGTCGCCTGCCCGGCCGTCACCCGCGCCGAAAGGGAGGCGGGCTGGATTCCGGCGGGAAGGCCGCTTAGCTCGACCGTCGCCGACGCCGGATCAACCGCGATCGTACGAGTCACCTCGGCCGCATCGGGGTAAAGGACGACGCGGGCCACTTTCGACGGGTAGAGCTCGGCGGACGCGACACCGCCGGAGGCGGCCACCGCCAGCAGCCAGACAGCCACGGACATCGGGAAAAACCGGTTCATCGGGCACCTCGACATGTTTCCGGATTCGATTACGTCCAACCGGATTATACCCCCCCTGTC
>JANXPS010000097.1 GCA_025357175.1 Deltaproteobacteria bacterium
GAGGGTGAAAAGGAATTCCGCAAGGCCGTCGTTCTTTCGAAAGACAAGGAGTCGGTGCGCATGACGCTCGCCGAGCACTATCTTTTTCAGGATCGCCTGGCGGATGCCGAAACCGAGCTCAACAACCTGATCAAGGAAACCAATTCGCAGAAGGCGCGCAAGGCGCTGGCCGAGATCAAGCTCGAGCAGGGCAAGGGCGCCGAAGCCAAGCCGATCATCGACGCCATCCTGAAAGAAAACAGCAAGGACCTCGACGGCAAATTCCTCAATGGGCGGCTTGCGCTTCTCGACAAGAAACTCGATGAAGCCAAGGCGCTGTTCGCGGAAGTCATCAAGCAGGATGCGACCAATGGCAAGGCCCACCTCTACAACGGCGTCATCGAGATCATGCAGGGCCGCACCGATTCCGGGAAGAAGGAAGTCGAAACAGCCGTCAAGGCCGACCCCCGCGACCAGCGGGCCCGTCTCGTGCTCGCCGACCTTTACCTGAAATCGGGCAATCCCGAGGCGGCGGAAAAAGAGGCGATCGAAATCCTGAAGCTGAACCGCGCAAGCCTGCCGGGCGTGGTGATTTACGGCGATTCGCTCCTCGCCCGGAAAGAGTGGAAAAAGGCCGAACAGGTCTACACGTCGATCATGAAGCAGGCTCCCAAATCGCCGATCGGATATTCGAAAATGGGCCTGTCCATGAAAATGCAGGGCAAGCCGAAAGAGTCCGCGATTTTCTTCGGACAGGCGGTCGCACTGAATCCCACGGATCTGGGCGTACTGACCGAATACGTTTTCGCCCTCGGCGCATCGCGCGAGACCGCGAAGGCCGAAAAAATCGTCCTCGACACCGTCGCGAAGGAACCTAAAAATCCGCTGCTTCGGGAACTGGAAGGCCGGTTCGAGGTCGCCAACCGGAAACCCGAAGCGGCCGAGGCGGCCTTCCTGAAGGCGATCGAGCTGGCTCCCGATTACACGGCTCCGTATTACGAACTGGGCATGATCTACGTGTCGCAGGACAAGCTGCCCGCAGCCGAGGAACGATTCCGGAAAGTGATCGAGAAAAACGACAAGAACGTCGGCGCCCACACGATCCTCGGCGTCATCCTGAACGCCCAGAAAAAAATCGAAGCAGCCAACAAGGAATACCGCCGGGTCCTCGAGCTTTCTCCGAAAAATCCGTTGGCTTCAAACAACCTCGCCGCGAATCTGGCCGACAACAAAGGCAACCTCGACGAAGCGCTCAAGTTCGCCCAGATCGCCCGGGAAGCGGTTCCGGATGACGCCAACGTCGGCGACACCCTCGGCTGGATCTACTACCGGAAAAATCTGGCGGATACTGCCTACCCGATCATCAGGGATGCGGCGGGCAAGGACGGGAAGAATCCCGTGATCCGCTATCACCTGGGGATGATTCTCGCAAAAAAGGGAAAGGCGAAAGAGGCGGCGGCCGAGTTGAAAGCGGCGCTCGCACTCGATCCCGCTTTCGCGGGAAACGAAGAGGCCCGGAAGACGCTGGCCGGTCTGTAACGGCCAGCAGTTGACTCCGTCGTCGCCCCCGGGGGGCAATAAAGGGGGGAAGCGCACCGACATTGCCGTCGCGCTTTCCGGAGGGCCCGATTCCGTCTACCTGCTCCATCGCGTGATGGGCGACGCTTCGGGCGGGTCGCCACGACCACTTGTTCTCCACATGAACCATCGTCTTCGCACCCCGGCTTCCGACGAAGACCAACGGTTCGTCCAATCGCTGGCAGGCGAGCTCGGCCTGCCAGTCGTCATCGGGGTTGCCGACATTTCCGATTCCTCCCGATCCACGGGAATCGAGGCCCGGGCACGAGCGCAAAGGTACGCTTTCATCCGGAAAACGTGCGCGGGAAAAGGGGTCCGACGCGTGCTTGTCGCCCACACGGCCGACGACCAGGTCGAAACCGTTCTCATGCGCATATTCGAGGGCGCGGGCATCTCGGGTCTCAAGGGGATCCCCCTTGCCGGAGAAGGCGGTATCGAGAGGCCGCTCCTGGGCGTCTGGCGAAGGGAAATCATCGAGTCGCTGGAAAAATCGGGGCAGTCGTACCGGATCGACGAGAGCAACCAGGACATCCGTTTCGAGAGGAACTGGGTCAGGCACGTTCTGCTTCCGCTGCTGACCGCCCGTTATGGCGATACGGTCAAGAAGCGGATCCACGCGTTGGGGGAACGGTTCCGGGAACTCGACGCATTCATCGGTAAAACCGCCTCCCGGTGGATCCGGCGAAACGCGAAGGGAGCGCCCCCCGGTTTCCAGAGATCGGCATTCGCGGCCCTGCCTTCCGCGATCCGGATAGCCGCCCTGCAACTGCTGGTTCACGAGCACGCGGGCAAATCGGCCAACGAGCGACTGCTGTTGCAACTCGACCGAATGATCCTGACAGGGAAGCCCTCCGCCGCCCTCCGCGTCGGGCACGACACCTTGTTTCGGAACAGCTACGGCCGGACATCGATCCTCCCGGCTGTCGCACCGGTCCCCGAAGACGCCCGTTCGCCGGGGTCCCCCGTCGTGATTCCGTCCGGGGCCGTCGGCCGCTTCCCGTTCCAGGGGAACGGTTCCATCTCGATCGAGGTGACCCTTGTTTCGGCGTCCCGGGGACGCGGGGACGCCCTGCCGCCGGTCGCCACCCAAGACCGCACCACCGCGTTTTTCGACTTGTCTTCCGTCTCTTTTCCGTTGATCATGTCCCCCCTGGCAGCGGGCGACACGGTTGACCCTTACGGCGGAAGCGGCTCCCGGAAGGCGAAAGAGATCATGATCGACATGAAAATTCCACGCGAGACACGATGGGGGAGGGCGACCGTCCGGGATTCGGCCGGCCGGATCCTCTGGATCCCCGGGGTGGTTCGCTCCGACATCGCCCCGGTCACCGGGCGAACCCGGAAGCTCCTCTGCCTGAACGTCCTCCCGATGTGATAAAATTGCGGGATACCTTTTTCGAATCGCCAACAAGGGAGTCATCACATTGAACCAGTTTTACAGGAATCTCGGTGTCTGGCTCGTCATCGCCCTCGCGATGGTTTTACTGTTCAACACCTTCAAGACGCAGAAGGTCGAGCAGGTCGAAGTCCCATTTTCCGATTTCGTCGCCTCCGTCGATGCCGGCAAGGTGAAGGAAGTCGTCATCCGCGGTCAGGAGATCACCGGGAAATATGCCGACAGCGCGGGCAAGGACAAAAAACAGTTCCGCACCTATGCGCCCGACGACCCAGAGTTGGTCAAGAATCTTCGCTTGAAGAACGTCCGAATCACGGCGAAACCGCTCGACGACAACCCGTGGTACATGACGATCCTGGTTTCCTGGCTTCCGATGCTGCTTCTGATCGGCGTGTGGATATTCTTCATGCGCCAGATGCAGGCCGGTGGCGGCAAGGCGATGTCGTTCGGGAAAAGCCGCGCCAAGCTTTTGACCGAGTCCACCAACAAGGTCACCTTCGCGGATGTTGCAGGCATCGAGGAAGCCAAGGAAGAGCTGCAGGAAATCATCGCCTTCCTGAAAGACCCCAAGAAATTCACCCGGCTGGGCGGACGCATTCCCAAGGGCGTCCTTCTCGTCGGCTCGCCCGGCACCGGCAAGACGCTCCTGGCGAAGGCCATCGCGGGTGAGGCGGGCGTTCCCTTCTTCTCGATCAGCGGTTCCGATTTCGTCGAGATGTTCGTCGGCGTCGGCGCGGCCCGGGTTCGCGACCTGTTCATCCAGGGCAAGAAGAGCGCACCCTGCATCATCTTCATCGACGAGATCGACGCGGTCGGCCGTCACCGCGGTTCGGGGATGGGCGGCGGGCACGACGAGCGCGAACAGACGCTCAACCAGCTGCTGGTCGAAATGGACGGTTTCGAATCGACCGAGGGGCTGATCCTGATCGCCGCGACCAACCGGCCCGACGTGCTCGACCCCGCGCTGATGCGCCCCGGCCGCTTC
>JANXPS010000103.1 GCA_025357175.1 Deltaproteobacteria bacterium
GACCCCGGGGCCGCGAATTCTGCCCGAGACACTGGATGGCGTCACCGATCCCGTCATCCGGATGTACTTCGACTACTACCGCACGCCTCGCGGGTTCCACAAGCGTTCGGTCAATTCCAACGGCGCCTGGACGGCCACGGGGCCGATGTCGTTCATGAACTTCCCTCTGCTGACGTACATCCAGGAGATCTCGCCGCGTCCGATCCTGTTTATTGCCGGTGAGAATGCCCACTCGCGTTATTTCGCTGAAGATGCCTACAAGGCGGCAGCTGAGCCGAAGGAGTTGATGATCATCAAGAATGCCGACCACGTCGACCTGTACGACCACCTGGACAAGATTCCCTTCGACGCGATTGCGGAGTTCTTCGGAAAGAACTTGAAGTGATGGCGAGAGGCTGGGCCGGATCCAGCGCTGGGGTGGCCCGGGCACGAAGCATTGGCACGGCGCTTCTCCAGACGCCGCAATGATGCACCTGGCCATCCAGGAACATCAGGACGGCAAGACCGCCGAATGGATGGAAAAGGTCCGCGATTGACCGGCCGACGCGGAACCGTTCGAGACGAAGGGGAGAGGAAGATATCGATGGCGAAGAAGGTGCTCGTTCTGTCGGCCAGCCCGCGGAAGGGCGGCAATTCCGATCTGCTGTGCGACCGTTTCCTGCTTGGGGCCAGGGAGGCGGGGCATCAGGCGGAGAAGATCCGCTTGCGGGATCGGAAGATCAACTACTGCACGGCATGCGATGCATGCCAGGGAAACGGCGGCAAGTGCACCCACAAGGACGACATGTCGGAGATCCTCGAAAAGATGATCGGCGCCGACGTGATCGTCATGGCCACGCCGGTCTGGTTCTACTCCATGAACGGCCAGATGAAGACGCTGATCGACCGGACGTACGCGCGGTACACCGAACTTGCGGGCAAGGAACTCTACTTCATCATGACCGCGGCGGTCGGGGATAAATCGCTGTTGGAGCGGACGCTCGAGGGATTCCGGGGGTTCGCGGCCTGCCTGGACGGGGCTCGCGAAAAGGGGGTCGTCTACGGGACCGGGGCGTGGAAGGTCGGCGAGATCGCGGGGAGCCCGGCGATGCAGCAGGCGTACGACCTGGGGAAAAAGGCGTGAGGGACTTGGACGCCCCGCCGGATCGTCGCGGCAGCGCTGCTGTCGATATTGGTGCGCGGCACGGGCGAATTGCATAAGGGTAACATATGAGTTACCATTATGACATGAACTTCCGCGTCGAAGAATTGCTCCTCGAAGACGGCACCAGTCCGTACGCCGACTGGTTCGCCACGCTAGGGGCTGTCGAGGCGGCGAAGGTCACGGTGGCGAAACTCCGCATGGAGCAGGGAAACCTCTCCAGCGTCAAATGGTTCAGCGGCATCGGCGAATACAAGGTCGACTATGGGCCGGGTTACAGGATCTATCTTGCGAAGGATGGGAAGACGCTCATCGTGCTGCTTGGTGGCGGAACGAAAAAGCGGCAGCGGAAGGATATCGAGGAAGCCATCGAGTTGTGGAAACGGTACAAGCAGAGAAAGGACGGATGAGTATGGCGCTGACCAGGGATTTCAAGGCGACGGTGGTTTCGCGGGTCAAGAGCGATCCCGCATTCGCGCAGGCGTTGCTGGACGAGGCGTTGACGTTGCTTCTCAACGGCGAGCCGGATACGGCGAAACTCATCCTCCGGGACCTCGTCAACGCGACGATCGGATTCGAGTCTTTGGCCGAAGACCTGCACAAGCCGAGCAAGAGCCTGCACCGCATGTTGTCCCGCTCGGGCAATCCGACGCTGGATAATTTTTCCGCCGTCCTCGGCGCGATACGGAAGTCCCTTCGGGTCGACATCAGGGCGGTCGTGTCGCCGGCAACGGCGTGAGCGTGGCGGGGCAGTATATTATTTGCGGACGGGAGTACGATTCCGTAAAACAGGCCGAATTTCCCCGCAAATACGAAATGTTCACATTTGGCGGCCCATATGGGGGCATCTTGAAATCCGGGCGGTCAAATAGTTCTTTGTTGTCAATGTGTTAAGTATGGCAGGGGCGTGCCCCCGCCTCCACCAGAACGCACGAATGGCCGACCACGGGTAGATCCCGGGTCGGCCTTTTGCGTTTCAGGGAGGCGGGGGGAGTCGAACCCAAGCGAGCGCCGACCGGACAGGGAGGAAAAGGCGCCATGGATGGTGCCGGCAGCGAGCGCGGCCGCCCCCGGAGCGGAGGCAGGATGTCGAAGCGCGGGGGGGTCGATATCCCCGCCTCCACTCACGATCCGCGTTGCCAGCGTTGCAGATGTCCGGGTAATCGGTTTCCCACGTTGTATGTCCTTTGCTTTGCTTGCTATCATCGGATCATGGGCATCGATAACGACGTCATCGAGGAAATCGTCCGACGGATCCTCACCATTTCCCGGCCGGTTCGCGTGATCCTTTTTGGATCAGCCGCAGCCGGCACGATGACTCCGGATAGCGATATCGATCTGCTCGTCGTCCAAAGGGCACCGGGAGATGTTCGCGAACAAGGAATCAGGATCCGCCGCGCGTTTCGTGGACTCGGGTATCCATTCGATATCGTCGTCATGGACGTTGAACGATTTGAGGAAAGCAAGGATGTTGTCGGCGGACTCGCCTGGCCCGCGACCCGATACGGGAAGGTCATCTATGAGGCCGCCTGAAGAAGTCAGGCTTGAACTCGTCGGGAAATGGCTGCAGAAGGCAACAAACGATCTGGCAGCCGCATCGGTTCTCTCGGCTGATGAGGGCGGCTTCCCTTCCGTCGTAGGTTTTCACGCTCAACAGGCATCAGAAAAGTTTCTCAAGGCGTATCTGGCCTTCCACCAGGTCGAGTTTACAAAGACGCACGACATCGGCCTGCTCCTGGATTTTGTTTCATCGATCGATCCTGTTCTATCGGCACAGTTGCAGGATGCCGAGAAACTAACCCCTTACGGCGTGGAAATCCGTTACCCGGGCGACGCTCCCGAATTGACGCTGGAGCAATCGATCCTGGCGCGAGAATTGGCAGCGAAGGTCCGGGAAGAAATTCTCCGGAATTTACCTCCCCCCCTCGGTAGCGCACCTTGAAGATGAGAACCGAACATAGCGGGGGCAAGAACGGTGGCGGGCACTGGGGGCGGCGGGTTGACGCAAAGCGGATTTCTGACAAGGTCCGTCGACAGGTTGATCGGGAAAGGATCGCCCAGGGCGGGCAAGAAATATCCGATGACGACCAAACGTAAGGCGGGTAGCCCGATCCTGGAGGCGGTCCATGAAACCGCTCGCGGGTTGCACAAGGCCGGCTTCATCGACAAGCGCCGGATGCGGGAGTACGACGCCCTCTGTCTCGCACCGGTGCCCGACTATACGAGCGAGAAAATCCGGGCCTTGCGGGACCGGTTCAAACTGAGCCAGGCGGTGTTGGCCTCCGTGCTGAACACGAGCCTGTCGACGGTTCGTCAGTGGGAGATCGGCGAGAAGCACCCGAGCGGTCCGTCGCTGAAATTGCTCGACCTGCTCGACCGGAAGGGGTTGGAGGGGCTGATCTGATCCTGCCGGCCTTTGGGGTTCATTGCATTTCCCGTAACGGAACGTTGCGGTTTTCGTGTGAACGTTGAAGCCAACTGGGTGAATGTTGGAGAGAATGTTCGAAACGTTGAAGAATTTCGGACACGTTGAAGAGACCCAGCAAACGCACGAATGGCCGACCACGGGTAGATCCCGGGTCGGCCTTTTGCGTTTCAGGGAGGCGGGGGGAGTCGAACCCAAGCGAGCGCCGACCGGACAGGGAGGAAAAGGCGCCATGGATGGCGCCGTCAG
>JANXPS010000275.1 GCA_025357175.1 Deltaproteobacteria bacterium
GATAGATCAGGTTGTCGACCGACAGGCGGGTCTCTCGGACCATCCGGCGAAGCGTTTCGGTGCGGCGCATCCGGCGGGGGCGGTATTCGGGAAAGTTCATCGGGGGGCTCCTTCTGGCTGGCGAAAATGACTCTCGATGGCGTCGAGCATGCCTGGAATCGTAAATTGAGCGGGAATGATGTCGACTCGAAGCATTCTGTTTTCGACCGCGCGGGCCGTCACCTCGCCGATGACGGCGATTCGGCTTCGGGAAAGTACGGACAGCGCCGACTGGTCTCCCATCAATTCGAAAAAGTTCCGGAATGCGGACGGGGAGGCGAAGGTGCAGACATCGGGCGGATGGGACAGGATCGCCGCACAGGCCGCCTCGTTTTTGTCGGCGGTCCCGGTTCGGTAAGCCACAGGCGCCACCACCTTTGCCCCGCTTCCGGACAATCCGTCGACCAGCGCTTCGCGCCCTTCCGCCGCGCGCGGAATCAGGATGCGCGCGCCGGAGATGCCTTCGTGGGAAAGCGCTTCGAGCAGACCCTCCGCCGTGTGCGTGCCTGCCTCGAGGAAAACCGTCATGCCGGCGGCGGAAGCCGCCCGCGTGGTGCCGGGACCGACCGAACCGATCCTGAGACCGGCGGGAAGGCCGGCGGCAATGGCCCCGCCCGCCCGAAGCGCGAAATGAAGGACGCCGTTGGCGCTTGAGAAGAGCAGCCAGTCGAACGTCCGCAAAGAGGCGATGGCGGCGTCGAGAGGCGCGGGGTCCTCGGCTGCGACGATCTTGACCGTGGGAAAAAGAACCGGAACGCCGCCGCGGCCGTGGATCAGGTCGGCGAATTCCCTGGCCTGCCCCTCGCCGCGCGTGACCAGCACGCGCAATCCGCGAAGCGGCATGGCAGCCTCTATCCTTTCGACGCGCTGTAGACTTCGTCGAGTATGGCTTTCGCCCCGCGCGCCAGCATCTCTTCGGCAAGGGCGATGCCGATCGCCTCGGGATCGGAGACGGATCCGCTGCGCTCGCCCCGGATCGTCTCGGTCCCGTCGGGGCGGCCGACGAGACCGCGAAGCGTGATCGCGTCACCCGTCGTCACCGCGAAAGCGCCGATCGGCACCTGGCATCCGCCCTCGAGCCGCGTCAGGTAGGCGCGTTCGGTGCGCACCGAAATACCGGTGTCGCGATCGTTGAGGAAGCCGACCGCCGCGCGCGTGTCGTCGTCGTTGCTGCGGATCTCGATGCCCAGCGCGCCTTGTCCGACTGCCGGCAGGGAAACCTCGGGCTCGATGAGCGAGGTGATCTTGTCTGCCCATCCGAGGCGACGCAGACCCGCCGCGGCAAGGATGATCGCGTCGTACTGCCCCTCTTCCATCTTGCGGATGCGGCTGTCGAGGTTGCCGCGAAGCTGGTCGATCACCAGGTCTGGACGCGCGGCAAGCAGCTGCGTCTGGCGCCGAAGCGAGCTGGTTCCGACCTTGGCGCCCTGCGGCAGTTCCTGAAACGTCCCGGCTTTCTTTGAAAGGAAAGCGTCCCTGGGATCCTCGCGTTTCGTGATGCACGAGATTTCGAGACCGGCGGGCAGCTCGGTCGGGACATCCTTCATCGAGTGGACGGCGAAGTCGATTTTCCCGGAGATCAGCGCCTCTTCGATCTCTTTCACGAACAGCCCCTTGCCGCCCACCTTGGCCAGCGGAACGTCGAGGATCATGTCGCCGGTCGTCTTGATCTTGAAGATCTCGACCTTGCGTCCGGTCTTCCCCTCGACCAGCGCCTTGATGTGTTCGGCCTGCCACAGGGCGAGCATGCTGCCCCGGCTGCCCAGGATGATGACGCCGTCCGGTCTATTGTTCACAGTCTTTTCCTCCGTCTGTCAGGTCGAAAAGCTCGCGGACGACCGCCACCAGTTCCATCGGGTCGCGGCCGCTTCCGTCATCTTTGAGCGCCGTCACCGGCGCGTGGAGCACCTTGTTCAGGATCGAGGACGCCAGCGCCTCGACCACCTTCCGGATCTTCGGATCGTCGGTGCCGAGCGCCGAAAGCGCCTTGGCCACCTCGGCCTCGCGAATCTCGTCGAACTTGCGCCGGAGCGAAACGATGGTGGGCGTGACCTGCTGCGCATCGAGCCACTTCCGGAAGGCGGCGACCTCGGCCAGGACGATTTCCTCTGCCCGGCCGGCCTCTTTGTGGCGTTCCTCGAGGTTGGTCTCGATGACGTTGTTGAGATCGTCGATGTCGTAGACGTAGACGTTGTCGATGTCGTTGATGTCGGGATCGATGTCGCGGGGCACCGCCATGTCGACGAAGAACATGGGCCGGTTGCGCCGGATCCGGATGACTTCCTCGACGTCGTCCCGCTTGAGGATGAAATGCGGCGAACCGGTCGACGAGATGACGATGTCGGCGGTCTTGAGGTGCGAGACCATCTCTTCGAAGCGGATCGCCGTGCCCTCGAATTCCTCGGCCAGCTTGACCGCCCGCTCGTAGGTGCGGTTGGTGACCATGATGCCCTTGACCCCTGCGTTGAGCAGGTGACGCGCCGCGAGTTCGCACATCTCGCCGGCGCCGACCAGCATGACGGTCTTGTCTTTCAGGTCGCCGAAGATCTTGCGCGCGAGTTCGACGCCGGCGTAGGAGATCGACACCGCGGAGCTCGCGACCTTGGTCTCGGTGCGCACCCGCTTGGCCACCGAAAAAGCCTTTGAGAAGAACTTGTCGAGGACGGAACCGATCGACTTGAACTCGCACGCGTAACCGTAGGCGTCCTTCACCTGCCCGAGGATCTGGGGCTCTCCGAGCACCATCGAATCGAGACTCGAGGATACCCGGAACAGGTGGCGGATCGCGTCTTCGTTCAGGTGGTGGTAGAGGTGCCCCTCGACATCGGCCAGCGCCAGCCCGTGGTGCTCGGCCAGGAACGCCTTCACGTCGGCGGT
>JANXPS010000107.1 GCA_025357175.1 Deltaproteobacteria bacterium
TCGACGGCGCGTGCGGCGGCTTCGGCCATTTGCACGAGGTCGCGGGCGTGTCGGCCCATGCGGAAAGATTCGCAGAAAGGGCCGGTGTGTATTTCGATCGCGTCGGCACCGGCCTTTGCGGCCGCTTCGACCTGGGGAAGATCTGCGTCGATGAAGAGGCTGACCAGGATGCCGGCGGACTTCAGTCGAGACACCGCGGATGCGACCGCGCCGGAGAAACGCACGACGTCGAGCCCGCCTTCGGTGGTCACTTCACGCCGTTTCTCGGGGACGAGCGTGGCGGAATAGGGCCTGGCGGAAAGCGCGATCGAGACCATCTCTTCGGTGACGGCCATTTCGAGGTTGATACGGCTCTGTACGGTAAGCCGCAGCAGGTCGAGGTCGCGATCCTGGATGTGGCGCCGATCTTCCCGGAGGTGGATGGTGATTCCGTCGGCGCCGTTGTGTTCGGCGATGGCCGCGGCCGTTACGGGGTCAGGCGCCGTGCCGCCGCGTGCCTGCCGGAGCGTCGCGACGTGGTCGATGTTGACGCCGAGCCGCCTCCGAACGGATCGTTGATCATCGCGGGAATTCATTGCAGCTCGGCTCCGGCTTTTTCCGCGAGCGCGTAGACGATCGAATCGACCAACTTCTGGTCTTCGCCCTCGGCCATGATGCGGAGCAACGGTTCGGTCCCGCTGTAGCGCACCACGATCCGCCCCCGGTTTCCAAGTTTCTTTTCGAACTCGGCCACGGCTTTTGCGAATCCGGGCAGCTCTTCGATGGGCACGCGCCGCTCGAGGCGGACATTTCGCAGCACCTGGGGATAGACGGCCAGCTCGGTGGCGAGATCGGCCAATGGCCGGCCGCTTTCGACCATGACCGCAAGAAGCTGCAGTGCCGCGAGCGTCCCGTCTCCCGTGGTTGCATGATCGAGGAAGATGAGATGCCCCGACTGCTCTCCGCCGAAGTTGTACCCTTCCGTCCTCATCGTCTCGACGACGTACCGGTCGCCGACCGCGGTTCTGACCAGGCCGATTCCGCGTTCCTTGAGGTAGATCTCGAGGCCGATGTTGCTCATCACCGTCGCCACGACCGTGTCTTTCCTGAGGCTCCCGGTGCGCTTGAGTTCGTTGGCGCATATGGCCATGATCCGGTCGCCGTTGATGACCGTCCCGTTGTGGTCCACGACGATGACCCTGTCGGCGTCGCCGTCCAGCGAGATGCCGAGGTCGGCCCGGACCTCCCTGACTTTCGCGGAAACGACCTCGGGGTGGAGCGATCCGCAAAGGTCGTTGATGTTGGTGCCGTTCGGAGTGATGCCGATCGGGATCACCTCGGCGCCAAGCTCCTGAAACACCAGCGGTGCGATCTTGTAGGCCGCGCCGTTACCGCAGTCGACGACGATGCGAAGGCCCTCGAGAGACAGGTGGGCGGGAAAAGTGTTTTTAAGGAACACGATATAGCGTCCGGTGGCGTCGTCGATGCGGTGCGCCTTGCCGATCTGCGGAGAAGGCGGGCGGACGGATTTGAGGATGTCGCCGCTTGCGATCTCTTCGATCCGCGCCTCGAGTTCGTCGGGGAGCTTGAATCCGTCACGGCCGAAGAACTTGATGCCGTTGTCCTGGAAAGGGTTGTGGGAGGCCGAGATCACGACGCCCGCATCGGCACGCATCGAGTGGGTCAGGAATGCGATTCCGGGCGTGGGGAGCGGGCCGACGAGCAGCACATCTCCGCCCATCGCGCAGATCCCGGCTGAAAGCGCGGTTTCGAACATGTAGCCCGAGAGCCGGGTATCCTTCCCGATCACGACCTTGTGGCGCCCCGTGTGGTTACGGAACACGTGGACTACGGCCTGGCCCAGTGCCAAAGCGGTCTCGACGGTCATCGGATCGGTGTTCGCGACCCCGCGAACGCCGTCGGTTCCGAAAAGTTTTCTGCTCAAGCGGGCCCCCTACCTGAACTGGATTCTGACGCGGACGACGGGATTGCCGACGATTTTAGCATGCACGGTCCACAATTCGACACGCGCCATGGTCGAGTAAAGACCTTTCGCCTTTTCGGGGATTATTTCCTCGGTATACAACCCGGCAACCTGTGAAAACGCGGCGGGTGGCGCCTCGACTTCGACGGTTCGCGGTTCGACGTCGACTTTCATTATCCGCTGGCGGATCGCGGGCGACGCCACGACTCTCGCGGCCACCGGCATCCTCCGCCTTTCGAGACGTTCGAGCAGGACCTCGACGGCGGTCGGATACATTCGGGACACCTTCACGCCCGGCGGAACGTGGATTCCCCGCTCCTCGACCGAGACGATCCTGCGTCCGGCCCTCGAGTTCGAGAGATCGATCGAAGCGGACACATCGTCGGGCTTCATGTTTCCCAGGATCGACGGCGGACCCGACAGGCGAAGCTCGACCTGGCGGTCGACCTTGTTGGTGATCAGAAATCCGACGGGGATATTCCGGATTTCGAGCGGCACCACGAGGCCGACCTGGATCTCGTTTTCCCCGGCGATGAACCACCAGAGCGCCACGGACAGCGCCAGCGCGACCAGCTTGAAACTGAGGTTGTTCAAGACCGTCGTGCGGATGAAACGGGAAAAGGAAGCCATCAGCGGGCGCCCCCTCCCTTTCCGAACAGCGACCGGAGCGTATCGCGGAAATCGGAGATCGAGTTCACGCAGGTCGCGACGCTGTCGTGGAAAATCGTCACCCTCCCCGTTTCCTCGGAAACGACGACCGCGATGGTATCCGTTTCGGTCGATATACCCCACGAGGCCCGGTGCCGGGTCCCCATGCCGCGTGTCGCAGGCGTGTCGCCCGGGATCGGAAGAATGACGGCTGCCGCGGCGATCCGTTCGTTGCGGACGACGACCGCCCCGTCGTGGATCGGGGAGGCGGTCGAGAAGATGGCTTCGAGAAGCTCGCGTGAAAAGGTCGAATCGATCTCCTTGCCGTTTTCGACGAACTCCTGAAGGCCGTTGCCGCGTTCAAGCAGGATGATCGCGCCGGTGCGGCGAGATGCCAGGCCGAAAACGGCGCCGCCCAGGATTTCGAGGAAATCGAGCGTCGGAATGGCGGTCCGGGGTCCGAACAACGGCGATTGCCCGACCTTGGCGAGGCCGCGACGAATTTCGTTCTGGAAGATGACGACGAGGATAACCATCAAGCTTCCGAGGAAGTTTCCAACGATCCACTGGAAGGTGACCATCCCCAGTTTCTTGGAGAGGACGAAAAGGGCCATCAGCAGGAGCAGGCCGGAAACCATCTGGACCGCGCGGGTGCCGCGGATGAAGGCCAGGACCCAGTAGATGATGAAGGCGACGAGCAGAATATCGAGAATGTCCGCCGGACGGACCTGGGGGATGAAGCTCAGCATGACGGGGCCGACCTGACGGCGGAAACGAGTGCAACCGCCTCGCGGATTTCAGCGACGTCGTGGACGCGAAGGATGTGCGCTCCCTGCCAGGCAGCGATCACATTGGAGGCGATGGTGCCGGGGAGGCGCGAACTATCGGCGACTCCGGGCAGTTTCCCGAGAAACGATTTGCGGGAAGATCCGAACAGAACCGGCCTGGAAAGGAGGTGCAGCTGTCGGAAAGAACGATGGATCTCGATGTTGTCCTCGAACCGTTTGCCGAATCCGACGCCCGGGTCGATTACGATCCGGTCGGAGGAAATGCCGGCGGCCTCGGCCGTCCGGATGCTGAGACGCAAGCTGTCCAGCAGTTCGGGCATGAAGGCCTCGTAGTCCGGTGCATCCTGCATGGTGGCGGGCCGGCCCTTCCTGTGCATCAGGACGACTCCGACGCCCGACCCGGATACGACGCGGGCCATCAGGGGGTCGTCTTCAAAGGAACTGGTGTCGTTGACGATGTGCGCGCCGGCCTGGATTGCGGCCGACGCCACGGCCGTCCTTGTCGTGTCCACGGAGATGAGCACGTCGGAACGGTCACGAAGCAATTCCATGACGGGAACGATGCGTCTGATCTGGATGCTGTCGGGGACCGGGTCGGATCCGGGCCTTGTCGATTCGCCGCCGATGTCGATGATATCGGCCCCGTCGCGAACCATCGCAAGGGCGTGCTCAAGCCCCGCGTCGAGGGAGGCGTACCTGCCGCCGTCGAAAAAAGAATCGGGGGTCAGGTTGAGGATCCCCATGATCCGCGGCTTGTCGCCGGACAGCGTCAATTCGCGATCGCGGCATCGCAGGATGTACGACCCGCATGTCGTTCGGGACGACGGGTCGCTCATGCGGTATCCCTCAGTCGTTCGGATCGGCGACCGCATCGACGACGGCGATCGTATCCGCCTTCGACGGATTCATATCTTCGATGATGGCCTTGATGACCGCCCCGTCGACCACTTCTTTTTCGAGCAGCGTCTTGGCGACCTTGTGGAGGATGGCGATATTGGTGCCGAGAATATTCCTCGCCCTGCGGTAAGAATCGTTGATGATGTCGCGGATTTCCTGGTCGATGTCGCGCGCGGTGGATTCGCTGTAATCCTGGTGCCGGTTGAGATCGCGTCCCAGGAAGATCGGTTCCTGTTTCTGGCCGAATGTCATCGGTCCGAGCTTGTCGCTCATTCCCCACTCGCAGACCATCTTGCGGGCAAGGAGCGTGGCGCGTTCGATGTCGTTTCCGGCGCCGGTCGTCAGTTCGTTCTCGACCAGTTCTTCGGCGACACGTCCGCCCATCAGGATGGTGATGTTGTTGGTGAGGTAGGCGCGCGAATAGGTGTGCCGCTCGTCGATTGGCAATTGCTGCGTGAGGCCGAGCGCCATGCCACGCGGGATGATGCTCACCTTGTGGATCGGGTCGGCGCCCGGGATCATTGTTGCGACGATGGCGTGGCCCGCCTCGTGGTATGCGGTGGATTTCTTTTCTTCGTCGCTGATGATCATCGAACGGCGCTCGCGGCCCATCATGACCTTGTCCTTGGCCATCTCGAAGCACTCCATCGTGACCTTTGTCATCTCCTTGCCGGCCGCATGAAGCGCGGCCTCGTTGCAAAGGTTGGCGAGGTCGGCGCCGGTGAAGCCCGGGGTGCCCTTGGCGAGAACGTTGAGATTGACGTCGTCGCCCAGCGGGATCTTGCTGGTGTGGACGCCCAGGATCTGTTCCCGCCCCTTGACGTCGGGTTTGGGAACGACGACCTGGCC
>JANXPS010000044.1 GCA_025357175.1 Deltaproteobacteria bacterium
TCGAGCGTGCGGTTCAAAGCACCCGCGACGACTGCTTCGCCGGAGAGAAACTGCACACGCTGGAGGACGCCCGCCGCTGGGCGCTTGCGTGGTGCACCAACGAATACGGGATGCGCCGGCACACGACGACCCAGCGCATCCCGCTTGAGCACTCCGTCGGCGGTTGAAACCGTGCCGGTCTTCGTGGCGGCGGCATACGCCTATCTTCTGCTGGCGGGAACGGAGTCGAAGAAAGCGAGCTTGCCGTTGCCGAAATGGCGGCGGACCGAATCGGGGGACAGAACCAGCACCGCCCGCCTGATCGGAAACTTGAGGGCACAACTCTGGGGGAAAGGAATGGGGGTAAATATAAGCCACTTCGTGAACGCGGCCGGGGGCAAGACGAACGGCATTAAAATCGCCGACGCCTTGCCCTCAGCGGTCTGCTACGCGTTCAGATAGCCAAAGACGAGAAAAAGGCCTTACGGGACATCCCCTAGCCGTTAACTGTATTTGTTGAATGCAACGAAAAATCTCTTTCGCTTCGGGCGGTTGCAACATCTTCCCACGGAAGAAATTTTCGCAATGCCAGTGACGCAAGTCGTTGTAATAATAACGATTCCAGCGGTGGTTCAACAAATCTAGTTAACGGCTAGGGGACATCCCGTAAGGCCTTTTAATAATTGGTAGCGGGGAGGGGATTTGAACCCCTGGCCTTCGGGTTATGAGTTTTATGAGGTGGAATCACTCATCCCTTGTTTATCAAGAAGTTAGTGCGGGCGGCGTGACCGGCACGAGGCGATAACAAGTTCCCCGCCCGGATCCGACCACCTCCATGCAACCGAGGGACACCAACTCGGACAGTTCCCTGTACGCCGTGGCCCGGCTCGTCTTCGTCATCCCCTCGTACTTCCGGGTGGTCATTCCCCCTTCGAAGCCCTCCGGCCCTGCGTCGAGAAGGCGGTTGAGAACCTTCCGCTGGCGATCGTTCAAATGCGCCTGCTGGTGAGCCATCCAGAACTTCGCCTTCGCAAGCACGTTGCCCACGGTATCCTCGGCCAGAGAACACGCCTCGCCCACTTGCCCAAGAAACCATGCCAGCCACGGGGTGACATCGATCCCTCCCCGCTGCGTCTTCTCGAGGATTTCGTAATACCCCTTGCGGGTCCTCATGATCTGGGCAGAGAGGCTGAACAGACGCACCGTCTGCCTTTCGTCCCTGGCGATGGCCATGTCGGTGATGGCCCTGGCGATCCGCCCGTTCCCATCCTCGAACGGATGGATCGTCACGAATCGGAGATGGGCCAGACCGGCACGGATCAGGCCGTCCTCGTCCTTCGCAGCCGCTTCGAACCATCGGAGGAACGCATCCACCTCCTTGGCAAGGCGATCTTCCGGAGGCGCTTCGAAATGAATCCGCTCACTCCCGACCGGACCGGATATGACCCGCATCGGTTCGGCATCGCGTAACCTGCCGGTCCTGACCGGGTGGAGTCCGGAATATCCCGTCGGGAAGAGAGCCGCCTGCCATCCGAACAGGCGCTTCCGGGTCAGCGGGTCATCGAATCGGGTGGTCGCGTCGAATAGGACATCGACCAGCCCGGAAACCGCGCGGGACGGTTCCGGGAACCCCGACGTGGGAAGGCCGAGCTTGCGTGCCACGGAAGAGCGGATCGCATCCAGGTCGACCTTCTCCCCTTCGATGGCGCTGGTGTTGATCCCGTCTTCGACGAGGATTTTCGCCTGCGCCTCCATGGAGAGCTCCCGATCCAGTAGACGGTGGACTCCCTGCAACCGCCCCTGAAGACGACGAGCGTCGGCAAGGGGGAGCAGCAGGTCGCTTTCCCGCCAAGTGAACTTCGGCCAATCCGGGTGCTGCCAAATCCAGCGAGACACTATACGCTCCTTATCGCTTCACATTATGAAGCGATAATAGTACGGTTGCGCTTCATGACGCAAGCCCCCCCCTATGGCGCCAGGCGAGGCGCGGAAAGAACGACTGTGAACCCGCATTTGGGGTTGACCCACTTCAGGGCAAAATCGGCGCTCGACCGTGACCCGCCCCATTTTTGGAAAACCGTCCGTTATAAAAGCGATATTCCGAGGAATCCATGGGTCATTATTGAATTCCGATGTGGGTCAGATTTCGACGCCGGTTTACACCCGGCCCGCGAATCGGAATTTTGTTTTCATCCGATCTCGACGTGGAGAAAAATTTCATGCTTTGCAACGACTACAGATAGACTTTGAGAGGTCGCAAAAGATTGCGGATTTGACTTGAGAGTGGGGGATACGGTGGGGGACAAAGAAAAAGGGGCTACGGTTTTCACCGTAACCCCTTGTAATTATTGGTAGCGGGGACAGGATTTGAACCTGTGACCTTCGGGTTATGAGGACTAAAGGCATACATTCCCGGCAATCCCCGCAACAACCCGCATATCCTTAACACATTGATTATATAACACTTCTAAATCCCTTGACTCCCCTAGCGTACCCTGGATATCATGATTCCGTGCTGGGGATGCTGCTGGGGACAGGAGGCGACGATGCCGAAACAGGTACGGAACAAGACGGACTATCCCGGCGTTTGGTACATCGATGGAACCGGACTCGACGGGAAACCAGAACGCGTCTACCACATCGGCTACCGCGTCGAAGGGAAATGGATCGAGGAGAAGGCGGGATGGGCAAGACGCGACGGCATGACACCGGCCCGCGCCTCTTCGATCCGCAACAAGAAGATCGAAAAGAAAGAACCAACGAACAAGGCCCGCCGAGAGGCCGAAGTCGCCGAGAAGATCGCCGAAAAGGAACGCCCTACCCTGTCCCGACTCTGGACCCTCTACGACGAAACCCATACAACCCGCAAAGACCGGAAATCCGACTCTTCCCGCTGGGCCCTCTATATTGAGCCGACCTTCGGCAAGATGACACCTGACGAAATCGCCCCTCTCGACGTGGACCGCTGGTGCAGGGGGCTCGCGAAAGAAAAAACCAACCGGGGCCAAAAAGACGAAAAAGGCAAATTCAAGAACCCGGACCGCCCTCTTCTCTCCAAGGGAACGCAATCGCGCATCCTAGAATTGCTCCGGCGGTTGGTCCGTTTCGGTGTGGATCGGGAGATTATCGTCGCCCCCAGATGGAAAGTGCACCTTCCGAAGATCGACAACGAAAAGACTGAAAGACTCAATCCGAGGCAAACCACAGCGCTGCTCGAAGCGCTCCGTGCCGAAGCACTCGATCGTAACGCTGCCGACGCGTTGCTTATCGCATGGGGTTCCGGTCTGCGGAAAATGGAAATACTCTCGCTGTCGTGGGAAAACGTCGACATGGCAAGCGGTTGGCTTCGGATCACGAACCGCAAGGGCGGGAAAAGTGCCAACATTCCCATCACGCCGATGGTACGCGAGGTGCTGGCGCGCCGAGCATTACTGAAAGACACCCCGGAGGGCACCGCCGAGGAAAACGTCAAAAAATCCCTTTATGTGTTTCCTGCCGACTCCGAATCAGGACACCGGGAGGATATATCCCGTTTCCAACGTCGCCTACGAACCGCGTTGAAGCTCCCCGCCGACTTCCGGATGGCGCACGGACTTCGGCATGATTACGCCAGTCGCCTGGCCGAGCGCGGGGAATCGTTGCTTGTCATCGCGGAGCTTCTAGGCCATGAGAACGTGAACATGAGTAAAAGGTATGCCCACCTGTCAAACGACCGACTGAAGGCCGCTGCCGACGGTGCCACCGAAGCGGGCTCGCTCAACACCGAAACAGGAACGGGTGAATGACGCTCTTCCCAGCAGCCGGCCGCGGGATCGTTTCTT
>JANXPS010000304.1 GCA_025357175.1 Deltaproteobacteria bacterium
TTGAGGTCGGGCCGCAGCTGGTAGCCGGCGGAGCCGACCGCCTGCACCGCGTCCTTCCGGTCCGGATTGTCGGCGAACGCCCGCTTGTAGCGCTGCGTAAGCAGGTCGGCGGCCAGGCGCAGGTCGCCCGGCGACCACATGCCGTAGAGGCGGAACGCGGTATATTCGTCTTCGGCCCGGTCGGCCGTCATCGCCGCGGCGGAAGCGCCCACGGAATCCTTCTTTTCGTTCCAGACCCATCGAAGCCCCGCCTCGCCCCGGTTGCCGGTGCCGGGATCGGCCGCGTCATGCTTCACGTTCTTCAAGGCGCCCTCGAACACGAAACCCTTGACGAATTCCCAGTCGATCGTGACGAACGCCACCCTGACCTTGTCGTTGTTGTCGAAGCCGACCGCCGACGTGTGGAACACCGGGTTGAGCGCCGCCATGAACAGGTCGCGGTACGCGTAGGTTTCGTATCCGGCGAGCACGTCCATCCCCGCGCCCGGCACCAGCCGAACCGCATAGCGCTGGCTCGCGATGCCCTTGGTGGCCAGGTTGTACGAGGCCTGCCCGTTGAACTCGATCGGGCCTCCGGGCCGCAGCCACAGGTCGCCGCCCGCCATCGTGCGGTTGCCCGTCGAGCCGTCGCCCTTGGGGAAGTCGCCCTTCTCCTGGAGGATGCTCGCGCCGATCTCGGTGAAGCCGGAGGCCGCGAAGAAGGCCCGCCCGCCGTAGAGCGTCCGCCCCGTCTCGATCACCCCTCCGCCCTGCTCGACCGGCTTGCCCGCGAACAGCGCGACGCCGAAACCGGGTGCCGTGCGTCCCTTGACGAAAACGCCGTCGATCGTGTCGGCCGCGACGCCCTCGGTCAGGAAGAAGCGCCCAAGCCGCGCCTCGCCGTTTCCGTTGGGATGGCGGTAGTCGAGATATGCCGCGTCGAAGTCGCCGCCGGTGGCTCCGCTGCCGGTGTCGGTGGCAAGATCGAGACGCCCCCATCCGGCGAAGTGGAACGCGAGCGGCAGGTCGCCGCCGAACTGCGTCGCGTCGCCCGACAGATACTCGTAGAGCGGCACGTATCGATCCTTGCCGCCGGAGAGGCTGGACCGCTGATAACTTCTAAGGTACGTCGTGGACGAAAATGTCGCTTCCGCCGCCGCAGCGGGGCGCAACGGCAGCGCCGATGGACCGATGCATGCGGCGAGAAGGGCGAACGTCCACATCCGGAGACCGGCTCCGGCACGCGAAGGACTCATCGCTTACCCCCAATGAATACTGGATTATGTTGCATATACTACCAGAGTGCGCGCCGCGGAAACGGAGTAAAATAGAAAGGCTTGAAACCTCTGACAACTGGAGAACCGCCATGCCCCGTACGATCGCCGGCATCCTGACGCTGATCGCCCTCGTGCTCCTGCCAACCGGGGCAAACGCTTTCATGAAAGACGGCTGCGGAAGCGGCAACTGCGTCGATTGCCACGCGTTGACCGCAGACGAAGCCATGAAACTGCTCAAGCCGATGGAGATCGACAAGATCGCCGAGGTGCGCGAAAGCCCGGTCAAGGGGTTGTGGGCGGTCGACGCCGAGAAGGGGGGCGTGCGGGGGACGGTCTTCATCGACTTCGGCAAGAAGCACGTGCTTCAGGCGCAGATCATCCGGATCGACACGAAGGAAAACGTGACCAGCATCCGGAAGGTCGATCCGTCGAAGATCGCCCTGGACAACGCGCTCCTGATGGGAAAAGCCGATGCGGCGCAACAGATCATAGTCTTCAGCGACGTCGATTGCCACTTTTGCGCCAACCTGCACGGTTCGATCAAGGCCATCGTGGCAAAAGAGCCCGGTATCGCCTTCCGGATCATCCTGTTCTCGCGCAACAACGACCCGAACACCATCCTGAAGGAGCGGGCGGTGCTGTGCGCCAACTCTCCGGAAATGCTCGAACAGGGCTATCTCGGCAAACCGCTGCCCCCGCCCGCCTGCACGACCGACGCGGCGACCTGGAACGGGAAAATCGCGGCGGAGCTGGGAATCAACGGCACCCCTGTGCTGATCCTGCCGGACGGTCGTCTGATCCCCGGCTTCCGCGACCCCGATGCGATCCTGCGCCTGCTGAAAGAGGGCGCGGCCCCGGCCGCCCCGGGCCATTAAACGGAAGGATCACCGATGCCTGTCGCCGCTTCCGCCCTCTACCGCCTCGCGACCTCCCTGTGGCTGGGCGGCATGGTCGTATTCACCTTCGTCATGACGCCGATCATCTTCAAGGCTTACGGACGCGACGCCGCCGGAGCCATCGTCGGCACGATGATGCCCACCTATTTCCGCTACAGCGTGGCGATGATTGCCGTTGCGCTGGTCGCCCGCCTCCTGGCCGGGCAGGCGGGACCCGGGGTGCGGCGCGTGGTCGGCACCGCGTTGCTGGCGAGCGCGCTGTTCGTCTCGGCTTTCCACGCCTTCGTGCTGCTGCCGCAGGTCGAGTCCGTGAAAAAAAGCGTCGTCTCCTTCGAGACAACCCCGAAAGACGACCCGGCGCGCAGGGCGTTCTCGCGGCTGCACGGCGTATCGATGGCGCTGAACCTGCTGCTGATCCTGGAAGGGATCGTGCTGATCGCCGGGATCGACTGGTTCAGCGACTAGCCGAGGCGTCTCGCAAGGTTGTCCCCGGTCATCGGAAGGCGGGCAGCACCCCGGCTGACGCGGCGTTTCGCAACAACTCCGCCAGGAAAGGGGCGGCCTGCTCCCGCGACAGTTTTCCCAGCACGCCGACCGTGCCGGTGCCGGCTTCCGCCAGATAGAGCGCGCCCTGCGGCAGCGCGGCAACCCACTCGCCCTTTCCCGCCTCCCGGAATCCCGGTAACCCCTTCGCCAGCCGCTCCAGATGCCCCGCACCGGACTTGCTCCCATCCATGAAAACCACCTTGCCCGACAACGCGCCCGACGCAAAGCGCGCCTCGTAGCCGGGGGCAAGCGGCTCGTACCCGAGCATGGCTTTTTTCTGGTAGATGATGGTGCCGGAAACAGCCGACTGAATCGCGACCACGACGGCGCCGGTGGGCACCGCGGTCGGTCCGCCGATCGCCTCGATTGCCGCGCGGCCCGCCGACACAATCGCCCTGCGAGACAGCGTTCCCGCCGCCACGCGCATCCGGATGAAGGTGTCGCCCCGGAAAAAGTCGAGCGACGCGTCGGAGACGGCGGCTTCGGCGGTTCCGACCCGCACGGTTTCCTGTTCGGGGTACCGGTACTGGCTGAAGATGCCGAACGCGTCCTTCCACGTGCCGTGACGGTATGATTCGAGCCGCAGATCGACGCCCGGCGACAACGCCGATTTCAGGATCGCGACCGTCATGCTGCGGAAATCGTATGGCAGGAACAGCTCGGCCTCCCCGTCGATCTCTTCGTAGAGGTTTTCGGGAGAAAAGGTGCGAAGCGGCTCAGAAGGCGCCCAGCCCGCCTTCTCGAGCGCGGCCAGGACCCGGGTCGCCGCCGGGTCGGGGACCGAAATCCCGGCCGCAGCACCCTTTACGTCTTCCGGCGGGGCGCAAATGACGGGTTCGGCGGCGCAAACCGTCAGCATCGCAACCAGCAGCGCCGCGCCGCGGACCGGTGCGCGACCGCCCGGCGGCCGGCCGGATCGCTCATCCTCGCGCATGGGACTTTCCCCCTTTTGCGGAAATGAAACTGTTTCCCATTATGGCAGGGAGATATCCCGACGTGATAGTTTCTTGATGTACGCCTCGACGCTCATCCCCTGATGGACGCCATTCCACCCGGAGGACCTTTGAAGTGACGCTCGACCCCGAATTGACCGGCCAGCTCAAGCGCGTCCTGACTTCTCTCGAACTGCTGCTTCCGAAAGCGGTTGCGGCGATCGACTGGGAAACGGTGCACGCCGCGAATTGGCGACGACATTCCTTTTCCGGCACCCTCGAACCGATCCCCGACATCGAATCCATCCGCCTCGACGACCTCCTCGGGATCAAGGAGCAGAAAACGGCTGTCGAGGAAAACACGCGGCAGTTTCTCGCCGGTCTTCCCGCCAACAACGCCCTGCTCTGGGGAACGCGCGGCACCGGTAAATCGTCGCTCGTTCGGGCGCTGCTCCACAGCTACGCGCCCGAGGGGCTTCGCGTGATCCAGGTCGACAAGGACGATCTCGTCCACCTGCCGGAAATCGTGGATGCGATCAAGGGGCGACCATACCGCTTCATCCTGTTCTCGGACGACCTCTCGTTCGAGGCAGGCGACTCGGGCTACAAGATGCTGAAAAGCGCACTCGACGGATCGGTCTACGCGCCGCCCGAGAACGCGCTGATCTACGTCACTTCCAACCGGCGCCACCTGCTGCCCGAATACGAGAGCGACAACCGGGGCTCGATGATGGTCAACAACGAGGTGCACCACGGAGAGGGGGTCGAGGAGAAGATCTCCCTGTCCGGCCGCTTCGGGCTCTGGGTCGGCTTCCACCCGTTCAGCCAGGACCAGTATCTCGAAGTCACGCGGCAGTGGGCCGGCAAGCTGTGCGAAAAGCACGGAAAGCCGCTCTCCTGGACGAACGAGGCGTCGTCGGCGGCGATCCTCTGGTCGCAGAAGAAAGGTGACCGCAGCGGGCGAATCGCCTGGCAGTTCGCCAACCACTGGGTCGGGCAGCAATTCCTGCATGCAGAGACAAGGAGCGGGGCATGACGGCGATCGCCTGGGAAGAACGGATGAGCGTCGGCTATCCCGTCATCGATGCCCAGCACAGGAAGCTGGTCGAACTCATCGCGCAGCTCGAGGAAATCATCCGGAAAGGCGGAGGCGGCAACCGATTCGAACCCGTCCTGACGGAGTTGGAACG
Organism: Deltaproteobacteria bacterium; assembly: GCA_025357175.1. GTDB lineage: Bacteria > Desulfobacterota > Deferrimicrobia > Deferrimicrobiales > Deferrimicrobiaceae > JANXPS01. The sequence continues at coordinate 4,821 of JANXPS010000304.1, forward strand.
ATACACGGCCATCCACCTGCACTTCGAGGAAGAGCTGCTGAAGCAGAAAGGCTATCCCGATCTCGACAGTCACCGCGTACTGCACGACTTCATGCGCAGCCAGGTGGCGAAGATCCGGAAGCAGGCGACGGTGGGATCACCCGATGCGGCCGAGCTGCTCGGCTTCCTGATGCTCTGGCTCAAGGGGCACATCGAGGCCGAAGACCAGCTTTATGCGGAATTCCTGAAAGCGGCTGGCGTGAAGGAGATCCCGGTCGTTCCCGTCCCATAATGAGGAACCCAATTCGTCACATCGAGGAGCGCCGACCATGCCCGACCTGACCGTGATCGAATCGCGCTGCACGTTATGCAACCTGTGCGCGGCCGACTGCCCCGCCCGCGTCATCACGCTGCCCGACAGCGGGCTGCCGCAATACGTCGAAGGCGGCGCCGATCGCTGCTACATCTGTGGGCACTGCGAGGCGATCTGTCCGACCGCGGCGATCTCGGTCGACGACCCGCGACTCGACCCGCGCACCTACCCTGAAACCGGGGACGATGCGGTCATCCCACCCGAAAGACTCGGTGCCTACCTGCGGATGCGCAGGTCGGTTCGGAAATACCGCCAGTCGCCCGTCGAACGGGAGACGATCGAACAACTGATGGACATCGTCCGGTACGCGCCCACCGGCATCAATACGCAGTCGCTCCACTGGCTGGTCATCCACGACACGGTCGAACTCCGGCGGCTGACGGGCCTTGCGGTCGACTGGCTGCGCGACATGGCCAAAAGCGATTCCCCGATGAAGGCGTGGTTCGATTTCGAGGGCATGGCCGGGAGGTGGGACTCGGGCGAAGACCCGGTCTGCCGACACGCGCCGCACCTGGTCGTCGCCCACGCGCACCGGGAGGCGTTGACCGCGCCGGCCGACGCTTTCATCGCGCTCGCCCACCTCGATGCCGCCGCGCCATCCTTCGGCCTCGGCTGCTGCTGGGCCGGGCTGTTCAAGATCGCCCTGGATCAATGGGCCCCGCTGCGCGAGGCGCTCGCACTGCCCGATGGACACGTCGCGTATTATGCGTTGATGCTCGGCACTCCCGCGGTCCGCTACCACCGGCCGCCCAAGCGCAATCCGCTGAATATCGCCTGGCGGTAGAGGATCCGGGATGACGCCGGACCCACATCCGGTCAACGACCGATTCCTGGCCACCCTGGGGCAAAAGACCCTCGGGACCTTAAAGGACTTCGTCGGGGAGATCGCCTTCCTCGGGGAAACATTTCTCGCAACGGGCGGCGCCCTCCTGCGGCCCGCTTCCGTCCGGTGGCAGGATGTATTCCATACCCTCCGGCGCGCCGGGGCGGACGGCGTTCCCATCGTCGCCCTGATCAGCTTCCTCATGGGACTCATCATCGCCTTCATGTCCTCCCTGCAGCTCAAGCAGTTCGGCGCCTACATCTACGTGGCCGACCTGGTGGCGATCGCGATCGTCCGGGAGCTCGCGCCCATCATGACCGCCATCCTGGTCGCAGGCCGATCGGGCTCCGCCTTCGCCGCCGAAATCGGCACGATGCGCGTCAACGAGGAGGTGGACGCGCTCATCACCATGGGATTCGATCCGATGCGCTTCCTCGTCGTTCCCAAAGTGCTCGCGATGATTGTCGTCGTGCCGGCGCTCACGCTTTACGCGGATTTCTTCGGGATCCTGGGCGGGCTGGCCGTCGGCGTCGTCGGGTTGGACCTGACGGTCACCACCTGGCTGGTCGAGACGCAGAAGGTGCTCTCGATCTTCTCGGTCGTCACCAGCATGGTCAAGTCGGTGGTCTTCGCCCTGCTCATCTCGGCAGTCGGCTGCCAGCGCGGCTTCCGGACCCATGGCGGCCCCGATGCGGTGGGCAGCGCCGCCACGTCCGCGGTGGTCACCTCGATCTTCCTCATCATCGTCACGGACTCGATGTTCGCCGTGGCGCTGCAGTACCTCCGGCAATGATCGCGGTCGCGCCCGAAAAAGGGACCCCGGTCATCGAGGTCGACGGCCTCACGGCAGGTCACGGCGCCCGCATCCTGCTTCGCGACGTCAGCTTCACGGTGCGCGCCGGAGAGGTGTTCGCCATCCTTGGCGTCAACGGCTGCGGCAAGTCGACGCTCTTGCGCCATCTGATCGGCCTTCAGCAGCCGATGTCGGGCACGATCCGCCTGCTGGGGGAGAACGTCGTCACGGCGTCCGACACGGCGATGCGCGAGCTCCGGCAAAAGTTCGGCGTCCTCTTCCAGGCGGGCGGACTGCTCAACGCCATGACGGTCGGGGAGAACATCGCGCTCCCGCTCTCCGAACACACGGCCCTGTCGGAGGCGGCGATCGACGGCGTCATCCTGAACAAACTGTCGATGGTCAACCTCGCCTACGCCCGGCATCTGCTGCCCTCCGAGCTTTCCGGCGGGATGAAACGGCGGGCGGCGCTGGCGCGGGCGCTGGCGCTCGACCCACCGCTGCTCTTTTTCGACGAACCGTCCGCGGGCCTCGATCCCGTCACTTCGCTCGAGCTCGACGTGCTGATCGAAACGCTCAACCGGGACACGGGCACGACGATGATCGTCGTCACGCACGAGCTCGAGTCGATCTTTCGCATCGCCCACCGCGTGATCTTCCTAGACCCCGGCGCACGCGGTATCATCGCTGAGGGAGACCCGCGCATCCTGCGGGAAGAATCGTCCGATTCCCGGGTATCCAATTTCCTGAACCGCCGCATCGCCGCGACGGGCTGAGGAGTCTTCTCGATGGCTCGAAAACCGGTTCACGTCGTTGTCGGGATTTTCGTCGTCTTCGGGTCGCTGATCGCGGCGGCGCTGATCATCTGGGTCGGCGCCTCCCGTTATTTCGAGCAGGGAAGCCGTTACCTCACCTATTTCGACGAATCGGTCCAGGGGCTCCAGAAGGACTCTCCCGTCAAGTATCGCGGCGTCGAAGTCGGACGAGTCGAGGAAATCCGCGTGGCGCCCGACAACCGGCTCATCGAAGTCCTCATGAAGATCAACCTGGCCGAGGGTGTCCGGAGCAACCTGATCGCCGAACTCAAGTCGGTGGGCATCACCGGCATCGTGTTCGTCGACCTGGGGCGGCTGGAGACGGGGGAAACGCCCAAGACGCCAGCCCTCACCTTCAAGCCCGCCTACCCGGTCATCCCCTCCCGCTCGTCCGCCATCACGGAAGTTTTGACCAAAGCCGAACAGGTGGTCGAAAAGATCAGCAAGGTCGACTTCGAGGGGGTTTCCGACCAGCTCAAGAACACCGGGAAATCCGCCGAACGCCTTTTCGAAGGCGCCGGAACCCGACGGATGGTGGAGAATCTCGAGCGCCTCTCCTACCGCCTCGATCAATTCGCCGCCCGGCTCGACAACGTTTATTCGAACGAGCGGCTCACCCGGATCGCGGCCGCCGCCGAGGCCGACGTCGAGTCGCTCGGGCGGCTGATTGCGAAAGTCGAAGCGGAGATGGATCATGCGAAGGTCGGCGACCGCTCCGCGGAAGCGAAGGCGCTGATCGCGGAATCCAGGGCGCTGATCGCCGATGCGCGTTCCGCGGTTGCGGGAGCCGGCATGGCGGTAGCCGAGACCGGACAGTCTGCCGCCCGGATCACCGAATCGTTCGAGGAACAGCAGCGGACGCTGCTCCCGGCCGCCCGGGAATCCGTCGACGAACTTCGCCGGACCTCGACCGAGTTGCGCGAGCTGGTGAAGCAGTTGAAGGATTCGCCGTCGGAACTGCTCTTCAGCAATCCGCCGCCGCACCGCAAGTGACTTTTCCGGAGGGGGAAACGATGGGAAGCCGCGCGATACTGCTGGTCACAGCCCTGCTGCTGCTTGCGCCGGGATGCTTCCGAAATTCGAAGGCGCCTGAAGTCGGCGAACGATTCGTCCTCGAATACGCCCCGCCCGTTACGGCGACGGCCGAACGCAAACCGGTTGCGGAGGCATTGCGGGTCGGCCGCTTTTCCGCCGACCCGGCGCTCGAAACCACGCAGATGGCCTATCGGCCATCGCTGTTCCGGGAGGAAACCGATTACTACAACCGGTGGATCGTTTCACCCGAGGCGCTCGTGTCGGGGTTCCTGCTGCGAGACATCCGCCAAGGCGGCGTCTTCCTCGCGGCCTTTTCCGACGGGGAGCCGCAGGCCGCCCGCTTTCTCCTTCGAGGCCACCTCGAGGCGTTCGAGGAGCGCGACGACGGGAAGGGACGCACCGCCTCCCTCGCCGCGACGGTCACGCTGCTCGATCTTTCGAAAAAGGAGATCCCCGAGCGGCTGCTGTTCCAGAAAAGCTACCGGTTCGAGGAACCGCTCTCCGAGATCGGCGGCCGGGGTCTCGCGCAGGCCATGAGCCGCGCGATGGAGAAGTTCTCCGCCCGCGTCATCGAGGACAGCTACTTGGCGGCGAGCCGGCTATAGGTACTTCTCCCGCAGCCCCACCTTGTTGACCTTGCCGACGCTGGTCTTGTCGATCGCGTCGACGAATCGCACCTTGACCAGGACGACCTGCTTGCCGATCATCCCCCGGTCGGAGTAATCCACGATATGATGCACGATCTCCTTGGCGGTCACATTCCCGTGGGGACTCGGTTTGGGGACGACCAGCGCAAGCGGACGCTCGCCCCATTTGTCATCGGGCATTCCGATCACGGCCACTTCGCCCACCGCGGGATGCGCCGAGATGACGTCCTCGAGCTCCAGCGAGGAAATCCATTCGCCGCCGATCTTGATGACGTCCTTGGTGCGATCGGTGATCTTGACGTATCCCTGTTCGTCGATCCATGCGACGTCGCTCGTGTGCAGGTAGCCGCCCGCCCACAGCTTTTCGGAGGTCTTCGTGTCCTTCAGGTAGCCCTGCGTCAGCCAGGGGGTGCGGACGACGACCTCCCCCACCGCGTTCCCGTCGCGGGCGACATCCGTCATCCCGTCGTTGACCGTTCGCAACTCGACCAGCGGAATCGGAATGCCGGTCTTGCAGCGGATCTCGGCCTGCTCCCCGGCCGAAAGCGCGAGTTGCCCGGGCTGCAGGTGGGCCAGCGTGAGGATCGGGCACGTCTCCGACATCCCGTAGGCCGAAAAAACGTCTACCCCCCGCTTCATCGCGGAAAGGCAGAGCGACTTCGGCATCGCCGAGCCGCCGATCATCACCTTCCAGTTCGAGAGGTCGATCTCGTCGACTTTCGGCGACTTGAGCAGCATGTGCAGGATCGTCGGGACGCAGTGCGAGAAGGTGACCTTTTCGGACCCGATCAGTTCAAGCAGATGCTCGGGCACGTACCGCCCGGGGTACACCTGCTTGACGCCCATCATCGTGGCGATGTACGGCATTCCCCAGGCGTGGACGTGGAACATCGGCGTGATCGGCATGTAGACGTCTTCGCGGTGGAAACGGCCCTGGACGGCCGGGGTGGCCAGGGAGGCCAGAACGCCGAAGGTGTGGAGCACGAGCTGCCGGTGGCTGAAGGCGACACCCTTCGGAAGGCCCGTCGTCCCCGTCGTGTAGAACGTCGTCGCCCGCGTGTTCTCGTCGAAGTCGGGGAAATCGAAGCGGTCTTCCGCCGCCGCCAGCAGCGCCTCGTATTCGCCCGCGAACTCGATGTGCGTCCGCGGAAGGTGGGCGTCCTCGTCCTGCAGCAGCACGAACTTCTTGACCGTGTCGATTCGTCCCTTGACGTGGTCGAGGATCGGGAGGAAGTCGGCGTTGATCAGCAGCACGTCGTCCTCGGCGTGGTCGATCGTGTAGAGGATCTGCTCGGGAGAGAACCTCACGTTGATCGTGTGCAGCACGGCGCCGAGCATCGGAACCGCGAAGAAGCACTCGAGATAGCGGTGGCTGTCGTAATCCATGACGGCAACCGTGTCGCCCGGCGTCACGCCGAGCGCCGTCAGCGCGTTCGCGAGCCGGTTGATCCGCTCGCCCAGTTCCCGGTACGTGAAGCGCTGCTTTCCCCGGTAGACGATTTCCTGCTCCGGCGCGTGCACGAGAGGCGTCTTGAGGATCTGCTTGATCAGCAGCTGGTAGTCGTGGGCCGATTCGGTGCGCTCGATCTTCTTGTAGGTCATCGTTTCCTCCGGGGAAAGGTCAGGCGAACAGGAATATCAGGAATCGGGCGGGATGGGGAAACGAAAAAGGGGCTCACCTTCGACGGGAGAAAAGAACCACAGGGTGCCGGCCACCTTGCCTGCGGAAGCCGGGTTTCCCGGGGTTGGTGGCTGTCGATCAAATGGTTATGGCGCATGAAGATGGGTCAGGCCTGCTACGGCAAAATCCGCTTTTACTTGCGTGACCACGGCTTGCTCGGGTTCTACGACGTGAGGCGATCCGCCGGGAAGGTCACCGTCAGGCGATGCGATGCAGGATCAGTTGATTCAGCGAGACGCCTTGCCGTTTCGCTTCCAGCTCCAGGCGCCGGCGGGTGTCCTCCGGGATGCGCAGCGGGAACCGGCTCTTGAACTTCTTCTCGACGATCGGCTCGGGGATCGAACGCTTCGCCTTCCTTGCGGCCGACAGCCACAGCGACGCCGCGATCTTCACTTCCCGAATCGCCTCTTCCTCCGAGTCTCCGAACGCGGAGCAGCCCGGCAGTTCCGGAACCGTGGCAATGTACCCTTCGTCCTCGTCGCTGTAGGCGACCATGATCGCGTATTTCATTTTTCCTCTCCAAGGCGGTATTTCTCGATGGCGACGAGCAGTTGCTTGACCTGGTACGCCTTCGCCATCCCCTTGCGCTCCTGGAACGTCAGCATCTCCAGCACGCCTTCTTTTTCGTAGACGACGTGCGAGCCCTTCCCGTCGCGCTTTAGGAAGCCCACATGCTCGGCCAGAAGGCACAGTTCCCGGAAGCGGATGCCGGCCGTGTTGTTCCGGGCTTTCTCGATGAGTTTGTCTTTTTGCGTCATCGTCCTTGATGATACCACTTATGACATCACCTCCCCTCCTTAAGTTGCGGCTCCGCTTTCTCACGGGTCCGGCGTGCGCCGAGCGCAGGCGCCGGTTAACTGTGAATCGGCTTCGTGAAATGACCCGTATCGGAATTCAACATTGACCTGCGTATTCCAACGGGGATATCGGATATGGGTCAATTGGTTATGCCTTACAAGGTGGGTCAGACCCGGGCGCCGATTTCCGACGAAAGTGGGTCAATATTGCACGCCGGTTAACACCCAGAATGACCGTTCCTCAACTTCACTGTTTAATTTATGTATATTTCTGACATATACACGAGTCGAGAGGATATTTTTGATTCGAAGCGCGTCGGGATCATTTTCTCGCTGGTAATGCTTGGGGTTGCCCCAACCGCTGGCTGTTATGTTTCCAATCCCACGCTTAGTGTTGACAATGCCACCTGTGTTAGTTGACAATATATGATGGATATGTTGCCAATTTCCGTGCAAGAGGATTCCATAATGGGCAAGGGACGAGCAAAGAGCGAGGAAATCCGAAAGTTCATCGTGGAGAATGTCGTTGCCCATCCAAAAGAAATATCCAGGATCACCGCCTTGCGGTTCGACATCACCCGGCAAGCGGTCAATCGCCATCTTCAAACCCTCGTATCCGAGCGCATCCTTGGCGAAACCGGGAACACACGAAGCCGGGTTTACAGATTATGTTCCCTTGCCGAATGGAAATTCTCTTATCCGATAAAAACCGATTTAGCGGAAGATATTGTCTGGAGAACCGATATCAACAATAAACTTGGTCAGCAATCATCCAATGTAATCCATATATGGCAATACGGATTTACGGAGATGTTCAATAATGCCATCGACCACTCCGAAGGACATTTTATCCATGTTTCTATTGTCCGAACCGCCGTTGATACCGTGATTTCCATAAAGGATGACGGGGTCGGAATATTCAACAAGATCAAAGCGAAAAAGAATTTGCTGGACGAACGCCATGCAATCCTCGAACTGGCAAAGGGAAAACTGACCACGGACCCGGATAGACATTCGGGGGAAGGAATATTTTTCACGTCCAGAATGTTCGACAGTTTCTCAATCCTGTC
>JANXPS010000029.1 GCA_025357175.1 Deltaproteobacteria bacterium
GGGCGCGCCGTTCCTCGAGCTATGGGGCACCGGGGTGGCGCGGCGAGAGTTCCTGCACGTGGACGACGCGGCCGCGATCATGCTGTTCCTGATGGAAAGCTACGAGGAAAACGCGATCATCAACATCGGTCCCGGCACCGACGTCACCATCAAGGAACTGGCGGGGATGATCGCCGAGGCAGTCGGCTACACGGGCGAGCTCCGGTGGGATCCGTCGAAGCCGGACGGCATGCCCCGCAAGTGCATGGACGTCTCGCGGATGGCGGCGCTGGGAATCCGCCCCGCGATCGGCCTGCCCGAAGGGATCCGCCGCACGATCGACGAATACCGGGAAATCAAGCGCAGGGGAGAGATCCGTTGAATATCGACCTGTCACACCGCCTGAAAGGCGTCGTCGAGTTCCTGATCGAGTCGAGCAGCCGCATCAACGAGGCCAAGCCGCAGAAATACTGGTATCCGCTGAGCATGGCCTCCTACGGCGTCGAAGAGATCCTGCAGGCGCTCGATTCGATGTGCAGCTTCCGCACGACCATGTGGGAAAAGACGCGCGAGTTCGAGCGGCAGTTCGCGGAGTACCAGGGGTGCCGCGAGGCGGTCATGGTCAACAGCGGCTCCTCGGCCGACCTGCTGCTGTCGTTCCTTCTGACCAGCCCTCCCGAGAACATGCTGTCTCCGGGAGACGAGATCCTGGTGCCGGTCGTCACCTGGCCTACGCAGGTCTGGTCGCCGCTGATGGCGGGGCTCAAGGTGCGCTTCGTCGACGTCGATCCGGCGACGCTCAACCTCTCGATCGAGGACCTCGAGCGCAAGATCACGCCGAAGTCGAAGGCGATCTTCCTCGTCCACGTCATGGGAAATCCGTGCGACATGGACCGGGTGCTGGCGGTCGCGAAAAAGCACGGCCTGCTGGTCATCGAGGATTGCTGCGAGTCGCTCGGGTCGGAATGGGCGGGACGCAAGGTCGGCAACTTCGGGGTGGGCAGCGCCTACTCGTTCTTCTTCTCGCACCACATGACCACGATGGAAGGCGGGATGGTCGTGACCGACGATCCCGAGGTCGCCGACCGCCTCCGGGTGCTGCGCGCCCATGGCTGGCTGCGGAACATCGAGGCGTCGCACGTCCACCTCGAGGGCCGGGCCGGGATCGACCCGCGTTACGCCTTCGTCAACTGGGGTTTCAACGTGCGGCCGACCGACCTGCAGGCGGGGTTCGGGCTCGAGCAGCTCAAGCGCCTGCCGATGTTCACCGAACGGCGGTTGGCCCAGGCCGGGCGCTTCTTCGGTTTCATCGACGGCGTTTCGTGTCTTTCCCGCCCGCAGGTCGCGGACAAGGCGTCGCCGATCTGGATGTCCTTGCCGGTGATGGTCGAGGATTCCGCGCCGTTCACGCGCGACGAGATCACAGCCTGGCTCGAGGAGCGGGGGGTCGAGACGCGGCCGATCATCGCGGGGAACCTGCAGCGCCAGCCGGTGGCGAAGCTGTTCGACTGCTTCACCGACGAGCCGTTCCCGGGTGCCGACCGGGTGCACGACCGCGGCTTCTATGTCGGGCTGTCGCCCATGACCGAGGACGAGACGACGGAACGGCTGATCGGCTGCTTCGAGGAGTTCCTGCGGCTGAAGGGCTGCTGACGGCCCGGCAGGCTACCCGACGTCTATCGGCGGGACGATCATCGCCTCGGCCAGCTCTTCGCGCGACAGGAACGGGAACATGTCCTCGATCGGCCGGTTGACCACCAGCTTGGGGTCTACCGAGGTCTTGAGCGGCAGTTCGAGTTCGATGAGACAAGGGCCGGGGGCGTCGAGAAGGGCTTTCGCCCGCTCCTCCCATGCGTCTCCTTCGACGATCCGCATGGCGGGAATGCCGTAGACCCCCGCGAGCGCGACGAAGTCGGGCGCGCTGTAGCCGATGACGGTCGACTGGTACCGCTCCTCGAAATACATCTCCTGGAACTGCCGCACCATCCCCAGCGAATGGTTGTTCATCACGATCATCTTGACCGGCAGCCCGTAGTGGACGACCGTCTGCAGCTCCTGCAGGTTGATCTGGAAGCCGCCGTCGCCCGCGATGGCGATGGCCGGCCGGCCGGTGGCGATCGCCGCGCCGATGGCCGCGGGCAGGGCGAATCCCATCGCGCCCATCCCGCCCGAGATCAGCGCCCGCCGGCTTTTCCCGATCCGGTACGATTGCCCCGCCCACATCTGGTTCTGCCCGACGTCGACGGTCATCGTGGACAGCTCCGGGGCGAGACGCGACAGCAGGTCGAGGAAGCGGTTGGGGTTCGTGGACGACGCCTTGTCCGGCGGCGGGGTGGTCGGGTATTTCGCCTTGTAGCAGACGATGCGCTCGTGCCACGCCGCGACCGCCGGGGCGTCGACCGACGCGCAATCGGCGAGCGCGGACAGGAACGCACCGGCATCGGCGCGGACGCGGACATCGGAGTCGACGGTCGATCCAAGTTCGCCGGGGTCGATGTCGACGTGGACGATCGTCGCGCCGCGGGCGAAGGTGGCCGGTTTCGTTCCGGTGATGCGGGTGTCGAGCCGGGTGCCCACGGCGATGAGCAGGTCGGCGTTGGCCACCGCGAGGTTGCTGAAGCGGTTGCCGTAGGCGCCGACCATGCCGATGAACGACGGGTGGTCGTGGGGCAGCGCGTCGAGCCC
>JANXPS010000031.1 GCA_025357175.1 Deltaproteobacteria bacterium
TGCGGATGTGCTTGTCCTGGTCGCCCGCGTGGACCTCGTGGCAAGCCTTGCACGAGCGACCCTTTTCCTTGTTGACGTGGAGGAAGTGCATATTGACGTCGCCGTTGCGGAAATTGGTCAGTCGCGTCGTGATCTTGTCGAGTGCGATGTCCTTGTTGTGGCAGTCGAAGCACATGGCGTAGTTCTCGGTCGCGTACGGCTTGTAGAACTCGGCCGGGAAATATTTCTTGAGGATCATGGGACTCTTGCTGCCGTGCGGATCGTGGCACGCGTAGCAGTCGTTCTGCTGGACCGGGCCGTGAAGGGACCGGCTGGCGAGGACCTTTCTGCCCATGTTCTTGTGGCACATGTAGCAGATGTCCTTGGTGTGCGTCTTGAGCTGACGCGGATAATCGGACGAGTGGGGCGTGTGGCAGGTGGTGCAGGGCCCCTTTTCGAGCGCCGTGTGGCGGACGGTCGCCAGCTCCATGTGCGACTTGATCTTTGGGTGGCACGAATAACAGAGGGCGATTCCTTCGCCCGACAGCATGAAGGTGTGGTCGGAGTTGTGGGCATCGTGGCACTTGAGGCAGGATTCCAGCGCCGGCTTGTGCGGATACTTGCGGGAGAACTCGGCCTTGCGGTCTTCGTGGCAAAGAAAGCAGACGTCGTTGCCCCGCGCCTCGAGCTGGTGGGGGTTGGGAGACGAGTGCGGGTTGTGGCAGACGTTGCAGTCGCCCGACGCGACCGGGCCATGCAGGAATCTTTTGATCTGCTGGGTATTCTTGTGGCAGAGATAGCACAGGTCGGAGGTCTTCTTCGCCTTGAGCTGCTTCGGTGCGTCGGATTGGTGCGGGTCGTGGCAGCCGATGCATTCGCCCCGCTTGACGGGGGTGTGCTTGAATTCGAACCGGTCGACCGGCTTTTCCTGGTGGCACCTGTCGCACAGCGCCTTGCCCTGGTCGACAAGCGCGAAATCCGGCATTTTGTCCTTGTTGGGGTGGCCCTTGCGCGCCTCGGCGTGGCAGACCGTGCACATGCCGGCGCCGATGGGGCCATGCACGAAAGCGGCCTTGCCCATCCTGACGTGGCATTCGTTCGTGATGCACGAATCAGCTGCGGACGTCGAACCCGCCGAGAAGAGAATAAGGCCGAGGGTGACGGTTGCGATGACCGCCGGGTTCCTTTTCATGCCGGGCCTCCTTCGGGTTTCAGCCCCCCAGTCTGCGCATTCCGGGAGCCGCAATCCCTTCCGTGAGCAACGCCCGTGCCCGCCTGGGAATCCGAAGTGGGTATCCGTACAACCTGTCGAATAAAAAGGAGAAAGCCGCTCAGGGGCCGCGGCGGATGGGCGGGGGGAATCCGGACGGGCGTGTTGAATTATTGAACAGGTGAGTGGACGACGCTGGAAAAGGGAATCTTATCGGCTACTTAAGGGTTGTAAAGAAACTCCGCATCCTGTAACGAAATTCAACACCGATCAATCTACTCGCCGGCCGCCCTGTTCAGCGCGTCGAGAAGTTCCACGAGGTCGATGCCGTGAACCCTGGCGCCGTGTTCGATGTTTTCGTAGGCCGAAAGCTGGCAACCGGCGCAGTCGATGCCGAACTGCCCGAATACCGGGATTGCTTTCGGGAACCGCCGCAGAACGTCCTCGATCTTGGTTTCCTTGGTGATCATCGTTGCCCTCGTGTCTGGAAATTCATTCCTTCAATACAGTCTATCACGGGATCAGGTTGAGGAAACGCAACTCCGGCGCGGCGGGGATTTTGCCCGCCTTGGCCGCCAGGGCGTAAAACAGGGCGAGCCCGTCCCTTTCCGTGGCATTCAAGTCATAGGATAGGTTGTTCCAGTAATCCATACGATAACCAAGGGGAATCCAGTTTGGGCCAATGGGGGATTCGGACTCATCCGAGATCGATTCCCGTGCCAGGGTCTTGGCCGACAGGAGCATGCGGACGAAATTCCCAAGCGCGGGCCCTTTCGTTTCGGCAGCGGCGCGGGAGACGATCCACAGGGCGAAAACGAAAGGTTTCCCGGTTTCCCGGCGCCACCAGCTTCCCATGTCGGTGACGAACGGGGCGACCTTCCCGAGCGAGGCGCGGATCGCGGCATCGCCGATCGCGAGGCAGGCCGGATATCGCAGGAGCGCTTCCTCGGGCGAGAGCGGAGAGCGGACGAGGGGGTTGTCGCGATGGAGGAATTGCCGAACCATAATCTCGAGGAGGACGACGGAGCTGTCGGACGCTTCCGTCATCGCGATGGGCCCTTCGGGAAGGGCGTCGAGCGGGCGATTCGAGAGCAGCAGGACGCTCATGACCCTTTCCCTTGCGGCGATCGAGATGTCGGGCACAAGCAGATAACGCTCGGGGTGAAGCGCGTACTCGATGGAGGAGGAGGGGGAGATGTCGAGCGTACCTTCGCGCAGCATCCGGTTGAGTTCGCGGGGGTGGCCTTCCACGAAGGTGACCGAACCCGGCGGAAGGATCTGCTCGAGCGACCGGTAGATCGGGTAGACGTTCGCGTACGGAATCTTTCCGACACGCAGGGGCGACTCGATTTTCATTCATACCTCAGTGCTTCGATGGGATTCATGGCTGCCGCTTTCCTCGCCGGGTAGACACCGAAGAAGATACCGACGAACAGGGAAAAGGTAAACGACAGAAGCACGGCCCAAAGGGGTACCTCGATCGGCATCTTGGGAAAGGCCCAGCGCAGCGCCCCCGCGCCCGCCGCGCCGGCGACCAGTCCGATCACGCCCCCAGAGGCCGATAGCGCGGTCGCCTCGAAGAGGAACTGGAGCAGGATGTCCCGGTTGCGGGCGCCGACGGCCTTGCGGATGCCGATCTCGTTCGTGCGCTCCTTCACCGTGACCAGCATGATGTTCATGATGCCGATGCCGCCGACGAGCAGGGAGATGCCGGCGATCCCGCCGAGGACGTAGGTGAGCGTGTCGAGGATCGTGAACAGCGACGAGAGGATCGCCCGCTGGTCGGTGACGGTGAAATCCTCGTGGCGGTTGTGGGCGTGGAACAGGAGGGAGACCGCGAGCGCCTTGCCGCTGTCGATGTCGTTCGAGTTCCGGACCGCGACCAGGATCTCGAAGAGCGAGTCGAGGTCAAACAGGTCCTGCGCGGTCTTGACGGGGATGAAGACGATGTCGTCGATGTCGATGCCCAGCGAGACGCCCTTGTTCTCCATGATCCCGACGACCCGGTATCGGGCTCCGTTGAGCTTGACGATCTGCCCGAGGGCGTTGGCGTTTCCGAACAGCTCTTTCCTGACGGTGCGGCCGACGACGCAGACGCGTCGTTTGGCGTCTACGTCGGCCTGCGTCACGAACGAGCCGATCTCGACGTGAAGGTTCCGCACGTCGGAAAATTCGGGCGTGACGCCCAGGACGCTCACGTTGCGCGAGCGGCCCGACTGCTTCACCTCCGCCGACCCGAACACGACCGGGGCGACGCCGCTGAAGAGGTACCCCTTCTTGGCCAGGATCGTGGCGTCGCCGGTCGTCAGCTTGTGGCGGGCGGGACCGACAATCGGCGGGCCCCCGCGCGTCTCGATCTTGCCCGGCGTGATGATCAGGATGTTGCTTCCGAGTCCGGCGAACTGCCTTTCGACGTAGTTCTTCGTGCCGGTCCCGAGCGAGACGAGCAGGATGACCGCCGCGACGCCGATCACGACGCCCAGCATCGTCAGCGCCGCGCGCATCCGGTTGGCCCGAAGCGCTTCGAAAGCGACCGAGAAGTATTCGAGGAAGTTCATCCGCGCTGTTTCCGGAATTCGTCTTCGGTCACCATGCGTCCGTCGACGATGTAGACGATCTTGTGGGCTCGCCGGGCGATCAGCGGATCGTGGGTGACCAGGACCACGGTGACCCCTTCGGCGTTGAGCCGCGACAGGATGGCCATGACCTCCTCGCCGGTCTTCGAATCGAGGTTGCCGGTCGGTTCGTCCGCGAGCAGCAGCGACGGGTGGTTGACCAGCGCGCGCGCGATCGCGACGCGCTGGCGCTGGCCGCCGGACAGTTCGTTGGACAGGTGCCGGCTCCGGTCGGAAAGGCCGACCGTTGCGAGCGCCTCCTCGGCCAGCCGCCCCCGGTCGGCACGGGGGACGCCTGCATAAAGGAGGGGCAGTTCGACGTTCTTCCGGGCGCTGGCGCGCGGGAGCAGGTGGAAGACCTGGAACACAAAACCGATTTCCCGGTTTCTCAGGCGCGCAAGCTCGTCGGGGGAAAGGGCCGCGACATCGGTCCCCTTGACCGTGTAACTGCCGGATGTCGGGACGTCGAGGCAGCCGAGGATGTTCATCAGGGTGGATTTCCCGGAGCCGGAGGGACCCATGACGGCGAGGAAATCGCCCGGGTTCACATCGAGGTCGATGCCGTCGAGGCCGGTCACGACCTGTTCGCCGGTTTCGTACAGTTTTCCGACCTTTGTCAGCCTGAGAAGAGGTTCAACGTTTGCGGACAACGACGCGCGCCCCGGGTGCGAGGTCCTTCTGCTCGAGCGACGTCACGACCGGTTCGCCCGCCGACAGTCCCGAGAGTATTTCCGAGCGGTCCCAGTTTCCGGCTCCCGTCGTGACGTCGCGCCGGGCGATCTTTCCGTCGGCGACGATGTATACGAATTTTTTCCCTTCGCGCTCCATGATGGCGGACGACGGGATCTGAAGGGCGTTGTCCTTCCGGCCGACCACGACCTCGACGTCGGCCGACATGCCCAGTCGAAGGGGATGCGGCGGAGAGACGGCGACCACCCGGATCACGTTGGCGCGAGAGACCTCTTTCGAGGCCTCGACCACCGGCATGACCTCGGATACCCGCCCCTCGAAAATCTGACCCTGATAGGCGTCGGGCATGAGGCGGCACTTCTGCCCGACGCGGACGCGCGCCGACTCGGTCTCGTCGATCTGCGCCTCGATATAGGCGGACGAAGGATCGGAGAGTATGAAGAGGGGGGAGCCGGCGATCTTCGTCTCACCGACCTCGACCGATTTCTTCGTGATGATGCCGGAGAAGGGCGCGACGATTGACAGCTTGCGCTCCCGTTCGGTCACGAGCCGGGTTCGGATTCGCGCGGCGGCGATCCGGCTTTTCTGGGCATCGATCTCCCGCTCGAGAGACTGGACGGCGGCAGCGCCGCTGCCCGCCATGCGCACGGCCTCGAGGGCGTCGGTCATTCGGGTGTCGACCGTCTCCTTTTCGGCTTTCGAGAGGAAGCCGTCCCGCTGGAGCGCTTCGGCGCGGCGCTGGTCTTCCCTGGCCTGCCTCAAGGTGTTTTCCGCGCGAGCGAGATCGGCTCGGTACCGCTGGAGCGCTTCGTCGCGGCGGGCTTCGACGCCCGGGAGAGCGGCCTCGGCGGTTCGGGCGTCTTCGGCGGTCGCCTCGCCCTCGCGCGTCATCTCGGGATCGACGCCGCGGGCGAGCAGTTCGCCCTTGCGGACGCTCTGCCCTGTGTCGACCCGGACCTCGACGAACCGGATGCCCGTGATCACCGCCTCGGGCGAAAGGGTGGCCTCCCGCACGGATTTGACGGTGCCCGCCGAAACGGCGGTGACGATTTCCTCGATCGGTCCGCGGGCCGCAGGAAACACGTCGACGGGCGTACCGCCCCCGCTGCGGTACCGGACCACGCCGAAAACGCACGCCGCGGCGACCGCGGCGGCGCTCAGCCACATGATTGTCCTGCGGAGCGGAATCATCGCCGGAGCGGGTCGTCAGCCGCCGTCATTGCAAGGGTTGGGAGAGATAGACCGAGAGCAGATCGCGGATGTTTTCCGCCGTGAAAGGTTTTCGAAGCAGGTTGTTCGCGCCCCGGATGATCGCCTCCTTGGCCATGGGGCCCGTCCCCTCGGTCGATACGACGAGCACCGGGAGGTCGTTCCACGCCAGGTTGGCGCGTATGTTCGCGATGAGGTCGAGGCCGTTCATCACCGGCATGTTGATGTCGGTGAGGACGATGTCCACCGGCTTGGCGGAAAGGATGTCGAGAGCGTCCCGGCCGTGCTGCGCTTCGAGGATCGTCGTCACCGGCAGGCCGCATTCGGCGATGCGGTTCGCGATGACCTTGCGCATCGTCCTTGAATCGTCCACGATCAGGATCGTCGTCATGTTCGCGCTCCCCTCTGGATTTACAGTAATATAACATCGTTGGCATTGCGTAGATCCGGCGGAGGAGGAGAGCCCGGCTTGCAGAGACTGATCCGACAAATTCTCACGTCCCGCGTCTATGAAGCGGCTGTCGAGACGCCGCTCGAAGAGGCCTCCCTCCTGTCCCGCGATCTCGGCAACCGCGTGCTTCTCAAGCGGGAAGACCTTCAGCCGATCTTCTCATTCAAGATCCGGGGTGCCTACAACAAGATCGCTCAACTCGGGGATGGGGAAAGGCGGCGGGGCGTGATCGCCGCATCGGCCGGAAACCACGCCCAGGGCGTGGCGTTCTCCGCCCGGATGCTGGGCATCCGCGCAGTGATCGTCATGCCTCTCACGACGCCGCAGATCAAGGTGTCGGCGGTCTCGGGCTACGGCGCCGAAGTCGTGCTCCACGGCGAGGGCTATTCCGATGCGGCCGAGCATTGCGCCCGTCTGGCGGCCGAGAGCCGGATGACCGTCATCCACCCGTTCGACGACGAGCTCGTGATCGCCGGGCAGGGGACGGTGGGAGTCGAGATTCTAAGGCAGAGCGGCGGCCGGCTCGATGCGGTCTTCGTGCCGGTCGGGGGCGGCGGCCTGATCGCGGGCGTGGGCACCTACCTGAAGGCGCTTTGCCCCGATATCAGGATCGTCGGGGTCGAACCCTCCGACGCCGACGCGATGGCGCGGTCGCTCGAAAAGGGGCGTCGGATCAAGCTCGACTCGGTCGGCATCTTCGCCGACGGCGTGGCGGTTCGCGAGGTCGGCAGGCTGACGTTCGAACTATGCCGCAGCTGCGTCGACGAAGTCATCCGGGTCGACGTCGACGAACTGTGCAGCGCCATCAAGGGGAACTACCAGGCGACGCGCTCGATCGTCGAACCGGCCGGCGCCCTCGGCCTGGCCGGCCTGAAGAAATACGTCCGGGAACGGAAGGTGTCCGGCCAGACGCTGGTCGCCATCAACTCCGGCGCCAACATGAATTTCGAGCGGCTGCGCTACGTGGCCGAACGCACCCAGATCGGCGAGCAGCAGGAGGCGCTCTTCGCCGTGACCATCCCCGAGAGGCCCGGCAGCCTGAAACGTTTCTGCGGCGAGGTCCTCGGCGAGCGCAACATCACCGAGTTCAACTACCGGCTTTCCGCAAGGGACGCGGCCCACATCTTCGTCGGCATCTCGATCCGCGACGAGTCCGAGCGTGCGGCGTTCGCCCTGCAGCTTTCCGGGGCCGGATTCGACAACGTCGACCTGACCGACAACGACCTGGCCAAGACGCATATCCGCCACATGGTCGGGGGACGCTCCCACGAGGCGGGGAGCGAGGTGTTGTATCGGTTCTGGTTCCCCGAGCGTCCGGGGGCGCTGGCGCGTTTCCTCGAGCGGATGGGCGCGGACTGGAACATCTCGCTGTTCCACTACAGGATGCAGGGGCTCGACTACGGCTGGGTGCTGATCGGCCTCGAAATCCCCCCGGGCGACAAGTCGAAGTTCAAGGCGTTCCTGTCGGGACTCGGATATCGCTTCGTCGACGAGAGCGGCAATCCCGCTTATCGGCTGTTCCTGTGAGCGGAATCTCCAAGGCGAGGACCGGCGCGGGAAAGATCGTCCTGGTGTATGCGCTTCTGGCCGCCCTCTGGATTCTCTTTTCGGATACGCTTGCCGCCAATCTGTTTCCCGACCCGGAAAGCTTTCGACGGATTTCAATCATCAAGGGATGGCTCTTCGTCGTCGTCACCGCCGGTCTCCTGTACACCCTGATCACCCGCCAGCTCCGCCAGATCCTCCGGAAGGAGGAAGCGCTGGCGCAGAGCGACCGCCGATTCAGCGAGGCGCTCCGGTCTGCCCGGCACCTCATGTACCGGCTCGACGTAAAGGAAGGGCGATACGAGTATCTGAGCCCGAGCGTCGAGACCATGACCGGATATTCCGCCGGGGAATTTTCCGTCTTCGGCGTGCCCGACACGCTCTCGCACATCCACCCGGATGACCGGGATGAAATTCTCGAGCGGTTAAACGTGCTTTCCGGGGCCGGCGAGACGAGCGGGAGAGCCTCACTGACGCTCGAATACCGCTTCCGCAGGAAGGACGGTCGCTACATCTGGTTTGAGGATTGGACCACCGTTTCGTTCGACGCGTCGGGCGCGATCGAGGCGTTCGTCGGGACGGTCTACGACATCACCGAACGGAAGGAGCGCGAAGAGCAGTTTCGTCAGGTTCAGAAAATGGAGTCGGTCGGCCGTCTCGCCGGCGGCATCGCCCACGACTTCAACAACCTTCTGACGGTCATCATCGGCCAAAGCGATCTCGCCCTCCGGAGCGTTCCGAAGGATTCCCCGGCGCACCCGAGGCTTGACGCGATCCGCGAAGCCTCGCGACGGGCCGCCACGCTTACGCAGCAGTTGCTCGCCTACAGCCGCAAGCAGCACCTCGAGCCGAAGCTAATCAGCCCCAACGCGGTCGTGACGGGCGTCGAGGGAATCCTTCGCCGCGTCATCGGAGAGGACATCGATCTCGTCGCGACACTGGCCTCCGACATCGGATGCACGAAGGCGGATCCGGGACAGCTGGAGCAGGTCATTCTCAATCTCGCATTCAACGCCCGGGACGCGATGCCGAAGGGAGGGCGGATCGTCATCGAGACGGGGAACGTCGGCCCCGCCGGCCCGCACCCGCAGCCCGGCGAGAATCCTCCGCATCCGGGCCGGTATGTTTTTCTCTCGGTTTCCGACACGGGGTCCGGGATGACGGAAGAGGTTCGGAGCAAGGCGTTCGACCCGTTCTTCACCACCAAGGAGGTCGGGCAGGGCACCGGCCTCGGCTTGTCGATCGTCTACGGCATCGTGGCCCAGAGCCATGGGGAGGCCGTGATCGAGAGCCGTCCCGGCGAGGGAACCACGGTCCGCATCTTCCTTCCCCGGTTCGATGGGGTTCCCGAGGCGATTCCCGGCGAAAAAGAACCGGCGCCCAAGGGCGGAACCGGTGCGATCCTCATCGTCGAGGACGAAGAAGCGGTTCGGAAACTGATGGCGCAGATCCTGGCGGGACAGGGATACCGGGTCAGCGAGGCGCGGGACGGGGTCGAGGGACTTGGCCTTCTGGAGGACGGGGCGTTCCTGTGCGACCTGCTGATCACCGACATGAAAATGCCGCGTCTCGGGGGGGGCGAACTGGTGACCCGGGTGCGCGCGATCCGTCCCGGTCTCCGGGTTCTCTACATTTCCGGGTACAGCGATACGCCGATGGGCGACAACGGGCAGGATCCGCTGGCCGCGTATCTCCGAAAACCGTTCACTCCCGATGTGTTCCTGGAAAAAGTGCAGGAAATGATTTGAGGAGGGGACTCGGCGTCAGTAGTGCGGCGGAGGCGGTTCATCGACGGATTCCGACATACCGCCGCCGTTGATTTCCCCGACCTGGTCCCGAAGCTGCTCCAGCTCCCGTTTCAGTCGTTCGATCGCAAGTTCCTGCCGGTAGACGACGTCGCTGAGTTCGCGGAGCGTCCGGTCCTGCTGCATGTAGCGTATTTCCAGTTCGGTCAGTCGCGTGTCCATGCGGTCATCATACACCGTCGGATTCCTTGACGAACCCGTCCAAAACGAAAATAATCAGGGGTTGGATGGCATACTGAATGAGAATCGTGGCGGGCAAATGGGGCGGACGGACTCTGCGCGCTCCCAGGGGAATGGCGGTCCGCCCGACGACCGACCGGGTCCGCGAGGCTTTGTTCAGCATCCTGGGCGGCCGGGTCGAGGGGCGCGCCGTACTGGACCTGTTCGCGGGGACGGGCGCGCTGGCGATCGAGGCGCTTTCTCGTGGCGCGGCTTCGGCTTTCCTGTCCGAGCCCGATCCCGACGCTTTCGCGGCGATGACGGGCAACCTGGAAACGGTCGGGGCGACTTCCGTCGAGACGTTCAAGGGCGATTTCCGGAAGGCGATCAAGCGGGCGGCCATGCTGGGACGCCGCTTCGATCTCGTCTTCCTTGATCCGCCGTACGGCAAGGGACTGGCGGCTGCGGCCTCGAGAACCCTTGCGGGCGCCGGCATTCTCCCGGATGGGGCGCTGGTCGTGGTGGAAGAGGCGACCCGTTCGACGGATGCCGCGATGCCCCAAGGTTGGGATCTGCTGACCGACCGCCGATACGGCGATACGCGCGTGATGGTCTTCGAGCTTTCGGCACCAACAGGCATTGGGCAAGAGCCCGGATTGGAGCATGAGTGCCGGTGAAAACGGTCGCGGTCTATCCAGGTTCCTTCGATCCGCCCACCTTCGGCCACCTCGACATCATCGGGCGGGGCTCCCACGTTTTTTCAAAGGTGATCGTCGCCGTCGCGTTCAACATCCGCAAGCAGACCATGTTCACGCCCGAGGAACGGGTAGAGATGCTGCGCACGCTCACGGCTCCGATGGGCAACGTCGAGGTCGACGCGTTCGACGGGCTGCTGGCCGACTACGCGATCGCCAAGGAAGCCAACGTGGTGCTTCGCGGCCTTCGCGCGGTCTCCGATTTCGAATTCGAATTCCAGATGGCCCATGTCAACCGGAAGCTCGCGCCCAAGCTCGACACGGTCATCATGATGACCGGCGAAAAGCACATCTACATCAGCTCGAGCATCGTAAAGGAAGTGGCGCGGCTGAATGGGAAGATCGACGACATGGTGCCCGAGCTCGTCCGCGACCGAGTCGTCGCGAAAATACGGGAACAGCAGTGAACACTCCCCGAGGGGAAAGGAGCACGGAAACGATGAAACTGGCAACGAGGACGACCAAGATCCAGCCGTCGCCGACGCTTGCGATCACCAACAAGGCCAAGACGATGAAGGCTCAGGGGATCGACGTCGTCGGATTCGGCGCGGGCGAGCCCGATTTCGACACGCCCGACCACATCAAGGCCGTCGCCAAGAAGGCGCTCGATGACGGCTACACGAAATACACCCCGGTCCCCGGCTCCCCCGAGCTGAAGGCCGCGATCATCGCCAAGCTCAAGCGCGACAACGGGCTGGAATACGCGCCCGCCAACATCATCGTCTCGCTCGGCGCCAAGCACTCGATCTTCAACGTGGCGCAGGCCGCCTGGGAAGAAGGCGACGAGATCATCATTCCCGCCCCCTACTGGGTCTCCTACCCCGACATCGTACTGCTCGCGGGCGCGACGCCGGTCATCATCGAGGCCAAGCAGGAGAACGGCTTCAAGGTGACGCCCGCGCAGCTCGACGCGGCGATCACGCCGAAGACCAAGTGCTTCATTCTCAACAGCCCGAGCAATCCGTCCGGCGCGGCTTACACCAAGGACGAGCTCAAGGCGCTGGCCGAAGTCATCGTTCGCCGCGACATCACCGTCCTGTCCGACGAAATCTACGAAAAGCTGATCTACGACGGCTTCGAGTTCGCGTCGATCGCGCAGTTCGGCGAAGAGATCAAGAAGCGCACGATCCTCGTCAACGGCCTGTCCAAGGCCTACTCGATGACCGGTTGGCGCATCGGCTACGTGGCCGCCGACAAGGGGCTCGTCGAGGCGATGAACAACATCCAGAGCCAGAGCACGAGCAACCCGGTGTCGTTCTGCGACAAGGCGTCGGTCGAGGCGCTCAACGGCCCCCAGGAGTTCATGATCGAGTGGGTCGCCGAGTTCGACCGTCGCCGCCGCTACATCACCGACCGGCTCAACGCGATGCCGGGGGTCAAGTGCCTGCTGCCGCAGGGGGCGTTCTACGTGTTCCCGAACTTCTCGGGCGTCTACGGCAAGTCGACGCCGTCGGGCAAGATCCTCACCAACTCGACCGAACTTTCGGCGTACCTCCTTGACGAGCACAACGTCGCGGCGGTGCCGGGCGTGGCGTTCGGCGACGACGCGTGCCAGCGGCTGTCGTACGCGATGTCGATGAAGGCGATCGAGAAGGGCATCGACCGGATCGAGGCGGCGGTCAAGTCGCTGAAATAAACCGGTGCCTGCCGGAAGGCGGGCGGGCAGGAACGGAAACAGCGGGGCGGGGGCCGGAACATCGGCCACCCGCCCCGATTGCGTTACAGGGAGGGGGATCCTTCGAGCGAAGCGAGCACCGACAGGCTGCCGACGGCCTCTCCGATGATTTCGATGTGGTGGACCATCCAGACCTGGAGCAGCTCGTCGCGCAGGTAGCGATCCTTGCCACTTGCGGTCTCCCGCTGGATTTTGCCGATCGCATCGAGGATGTCGAGCAGACGAAGGCGGTCGTCCCTCACAGGGCGATTGCCTCGCGCAGGATGTTCTCCCTTACCCGTTCCCGCAGTCCCCGTTCGCTGACGACATCGACCTTGGTTCCGAGCATTGCTTCCAACTCGCGGACAAGCGCAGCCTGGTCGAGGAGGGTGGTTCCGGGTTTCAGGCGAACGAGAAAGTCGATATCGCTGTTTTCATCCGATGTCCCCCGGGCAACGGAACCGAAAATACGAATATCGGTCGCGCCGTGCTGGTCGGCGATTTCCACGATCTGAGCTCGCAACGCTTCAAGGCGCTCCCGGATTTCCATGGTGCCTCCTGGGGGATAGGAAATTCCTTTTTTCACCGGTCGCGGCCGGGAGGGGGAATCGCCCCTTCCGGCCGTCGTTCAATCAGGCGAAGCTCTTTCCCTCGGTCTCTCGCAGGACATGATCCAGGTACACGCTCAAGCGGCCTCGTGAAACCTCTTCCTGCGAATTCTCGGGGTCAGTATACTACTCGCGAAAACCGCCGGACACCGGATAACGCGCGCAGCGCGGGTGTCTTGCCAACCGGCGTCGTCCTCATTGGTCCGGCCCCCGGTCGCCTTATTGCGGTCCGTAGTCCGGAAAGGGGTCGTGGGGGTAATCGTCGAAGCGGGGCGGTGCGCGTGCGGGGATCGCGTCGGTGTCGTCGAACAGGGACGTCGGCGGGATGCCGGACAGTCTGAGCGGGTCGAACTTCCGGCCGACGTGGTCGAGGATCATGCGGATGGCGGACGCCTTTGTGATGAAGCCGACGACGCGCATTCGTTCCCCGCATCGGCACAACATCGGGTCGGCCTCGTAGACGCGGCGGATGAGGCGGGCCCACGATTTTCGGCGCGCCTTGAGCCAACCGGATTCAGGGCCTGTCGTGTTCACTGGCTCCGGCACCGCGTCCGGGTCGGGCAGCATGAACGCCTCCCGCCGTTTCGAGATACCGCGGTGGGCGTTCGAGTAGGCGCCGTAGTAGTGGACGAGCTGGGCGCCGGGTTCCGGGATGTGCGAGGTCACCCGGGCGACCCACTCCAGATAGTCGAAGTCCTGGTGCTCCGCCGGACTCGGCTCGTCGCTGTGGTCGTTGCCGGCCCCCTTGGCGAGATATCGCAACTTGGGTTCCTGCGTCGGGCCTGCGAGCAACCGACTGCTCGCGGCCGGGCCGCGCACCATGTAGAGCCCCACGCGGATGATGTTTTCGACATCGGGGATCTCGTCCCCGGCGAACGCGTGAAACCCCGAGTGGCGCCAGGATTTCATCCGGTCGATCAATTCGTCGGACACCATCCGTTCTTTGACAAGCAGGGCGAAAACGTGTGCCTGAAACAGTTCCCGGAGGACGGAAACATCAAAAACGCGGGCAACTGGATGAAGGGATCATCCTCGTGGTGCTTTCCAGTCGCCAGAACATCTCTGGAGGGTGTCCTAAAATTAGTTGAAAATTGACGAAGCGACTCCCGGTGTGCAGAAGTGGAAGCACCACACAACCACAACAACACACCGAGAGAGGAGTCGCTCCATGAAGACGGTAATTCGGCTTGGCGGTGTTCGGCGACGGCAAGATGACGACGGCGCTGCTCGACCGCGTTACGCATCACTGCGACATCGTCGAAACCGGGAACGAATCGTGGAGGATCAAAACCAGGACGAACGAGAAAAACTGACCTTCAGGGGTGGGTCAATATTGGACGCCGGTAGTGGGTCAAAATTGCAAGCCGGTTGACAGGCGTACAAGTTCAGCGCCTCCTCGGCGCCGGAAGCCTCGAGTATCCGATACCCTTTCCCTTCCAGCATGGCTTTGACCAGCGTCCGGACAGGTTCCTCGTCCTCCACCAAAAGAATGGTCTCTGAACCGCCCCTGACCTTCCTTGATTTCGTTTCCTCTTCCGACGTCCCCGCCGTCTCCGGGGCGCACGGCAGGTATATCTTGAAGGTGCTTCCCTTGTCCGGCTTCGAATCGACGTAGATGTAGCCCTCTTTCTGTTTCACGGTCCCGTAGACCATGGACAAACCGAGGCCCGTCCCTTTGCCCGGTTCCTTGGTAGTGAAGAATGGATCGAAGATGCGCTCCTGCGTCGTTTTGTCCATTCCCACGCCGGTATCGGAAACCGACAGGAGGGTGTATCTCCCCGGGATGATTTCGGGACGGAAATCCGCGTGAGCTGCGTCCAGGGTGACGTTGTCCGTCGCGATCGTGAGCGTTCCCCCCTCCGGCATCGCATCCCGTGCATTGACCGCCAGGTTCAGGATCACCTGCTCGAGCCTCGATGGGTCCGCGGTCACCTTCCAGGCGGCGGGGAAGAGGCGCATCTCCAGGCGGATGTCGGTGCCGAGGAGGCGGTGCAGCATCCCGTGCATGTGGTTCACCGTCTCGTTCAGGTCTATCACCCTCCGTTGCAGCATCTGCTTTCGGGAGAAAGCAAGGAGCTGCTGCGTCAGCGATGCCGCCCGCTCGCCGCACTCCTTGATCGACAGGACCTTTTCGCGCAGGGGAGACTTCCGCGGCAGTTTTTCCAGCACCAGATCCGAGTAACCGGTGACCACGATCATCATGTTGTTGAACTCGTGGGCGATCCCGGCCGCGAGTTGCCCGACCGTCTCCAGCCGCTGGGAATGGCGGAACTGTTCCTCCACCTTCCGGTGCTCGGTGAGATCAGTGACCATGGCCAGCGCCCCGAGGTAGTTTCCATCCCGATCGAAGACCGGACTCATGGAGGCCATGGCCCACAGATTCTTCCCGTCCTTCTTCCGAAGTTGCACTTCCGTCTGCTGTTTCCTACCCGCCAGATGTTGAGCGCTCCGGAGATCCCAGACTTCACGGTCCTTTTCAAGGAGAAATTCCCGCGCCGACATCCCGGCCAGCTCCTCGACCCTGTATCCCAGCATCTCCGCCATGACCGGATTGGCGAAGACGGTGGTGCCGTGCCTGTCCCCCATCCAGATCCCTTCGCTGGCGGTCTCCACGATCCGCCG
The DNA here is from genome assembly GCA_025357175.1 of Deltaproteobacteria bacterium. Classification (GTDB taxonomy): domain Bacteria; phylum Desulfobacterota; class Deferrimicrobia; order Deferrimicrobiales; family Deferrimicrobiaceae; genus JANXPS01. Next base: position 15,303 of record JANXPS010000031.1, read on the forward strand.
GTACCGCTCCTCGCTTTCCGACAACGCGGCGGTCCGCTCGATCACCAGCTCCTCCAGTTGCCGGTGATGACGCGCCAGTTCTTCTTCGGACCGCTTGCGATCCGTGATGTCCGTCATCACCGTCCGGTAGATCGTCCGTCCCCGCTCGAGGTACGGTGTGCTCAGGAGTTGCACCTTCATCGAAACCCGATTCTTCGGCTCCAGCGTCAGCTCGGTGGTCACTTTTTGCGACGAACGTCCGCATTCCAGGAGATGGTTCACGAATGCGTTACGATCATCCCGGGCAACATATGGGGAAAAGGGAAAACCCAGCAGCTTTGCGCGTTCGGTCGCCAGCATGGCGGCGCCCGTCAGGTTGATGGCCCGGATGACGCCGGTTTCGTCGAGGGTGATGTAGCCGACCGGTGCGAAATCGTAGAGGTCCGCGTACTGGTCGCGGGATTCCTCCAAGGTTCGCCGTGCTTCCCGCAATTCGTGGTTTTGTGCAGACAGTTCTTCCTGGTGGAGGCGGAGGTCCTCCAGCGTCTTTTGCAGCTCTTCCGTTCTCTCATCCGTCCGCTCCCGGGCACGTTGCTCCTGTTCCTGCCGGGCTTCCCGCAACTCCGCTTCCAGTTTCTCGACCTCGTCACGCGACGTCACCTTCGGCGACCTCCGGTTCCGGCGGATGAGGGATGCCTGTTTTGCTGCTGATATTACCACGGCAAATAATTATACCAAGTTATGCGGTTTTATGATACAGTTTC